>NZ_JBHSOA010000008.1:120877-132654 GCF_042655885.1 Streptomyces chlorus | reverse complement strand
CAACTCCACCCACAGCAACCCCCTTGCATGACCTGCGAAAACGCTAACTACCCGGCCTTGGGGGAACTTCAGTCGGACCTGCCACGCAAGAATTGCTGGACGCTCGCCGAGTACGCCGGGGATGCCACCCCGGACGGCCTGCAGCACCTGCTGTCCAGGGCCAGATGGGACGCCGACGCGGTCCGCGACGACATCCGCGGCTTCGTCGTCGAGCAGCTGCACGACCACGACGTGGTGTTGGTCGTCGATGAGACCGGCGACCTGAAGAAGGGCCGCCACGGTGGGCGTGCAGCGTCAGTACACCGGCACCGCCGGACGCGTCGAGAAAAGTCAGGTGGCCGTTCACCTCGCCCACGCTTTCCTTGCCGCGGCAACCGCCGATGAACGTGCACAGGAACAGGCTCCGGACGACCTGATCCCGCTGACCTGCAACGAGATCCAGCACCTGTTCACCACACTCGTCGCCCGGACCGTCCACACAGACATGCACGGGCTCCGTTGGTCCGAGTGGCGACGACGCCACCAGGCCCGGGCCCGCGCCTGCCACTACCAGCGGCGGACCGCCCGACAACCATGAAGATCACGATCTACGGCTGGATTACTGGGCGCCTCAAGGATCACAGGAAGCAACGTGTTTCACGTATCAGCCCAGCTTAGAGCACCCACGCATACGGCAGGAGAGCCCTCATTTCGTCTAGACCTATTTTGTCTAGACCTCTTGCCCTGCCCGTGATCTGCGGGCTACGTTTCCCGCTGTTCGGAGTCCTTCACGTTTCCTTCGATTCCCTTGATGGGCAAGGCTGGAAGGAGCATGTCCGCATGCAGGACCGGAGTCTGTCCAGACGAACCATCCTCGCCTCCGCGACCGTGGTCGCTGCGAGCGCAACGGGCATCGTGGGCGTTACGGCCACCCCCGCGGTCGCGCACAAGCGCGACAACCGCCTCAAGAAGATCATCTCCAAGATGAGCATCGAGGCGAAGATCGGCCAGCTGTTCGTGCCGTACTTCTACGGTACGTCGGCGACTTCTCCCAGCCAGTTCGACCAGGACCGCAACCTCAGGGAACTCGGCGTCCGCACCGTTGCCGAGCTCATCGTCAAGTACCACATCGGCGGTGTCATCTACTTCTCCGGCTGGGCGAACAACATCCAAGACCCCCGCCAGATCGCGGACCTGACGAACGGTGTGCAGCGGGCCTCGCTCGCGTTGCCCATTCCCATCCCGTCCCTGATCTCCATCGACCAGGAGCACGGGGTCAACGTCCGCATCGGCAGCGGAGCCACCCAGCTGCCGGGCGCGATGGCGCTCGGCGCGGGCCGCTCGCTCTCCGACGCGCGCACCGCCGGACGGATATCGGGCACCGAACTCGCCGCCCTGGGCATCCATCAGAACTTCGCCCCGGTCGCCGACGTCAACGTCAATCCGGCCAACCCCATCATCAACGTCCGCTCCTTCGGCGCCGACGCCCGCGAGGTCGGTCGCATGGTGGCGGCCCAGGTGACGGGTTATCAGCAAGCCGGCGTCGTGGCCTGCGCCAAGCATTTCCCGGGCCACGGGGACACCGGGGAGGACAGCCACACCGAACTGCCCGTGATCACCCACACCCGCGAGGAGTGGGACCGCATCGACGCCCCGCCCTTCAAGGCCGCGATCGCCGCCGGCGTCGACTCGATCATGACCGCGCACCTCCAGGTCCCCGCGCTCGACCCCAGCAACGAACCGGCCACCCTGTCGCCCAGGATCCTCCAGGGCGTGCTGCGTGACGAATTCGGCTTCGACGGCGTGATCGTCACCGACGCCCTCAACATGCGCGGCGTGCGCACCAAGTACGGCGACGACCGCGTGCCCGTCCTCGCCCTGAAGGCCGGCGCCGACCAACTGCTGTTCCCGCCGGACATCGACGTCGCCTACAACGGCGTCCTGGCCGCCGTCCGCAGCGGAGAGATCACCGAGGCCCGACTCGACGAGTCGGTCCTGCGCATCCTGCGGGTCAAGGACAAGGTCGGCCTGCTCAGCGGCATCCCCTACATCTCCCCGAAGGAGGTCGACCGGGTCGTCGGCGCCCGCGAGCACCGGCTCGCCGCCGCCCGGATCGCCGAGCGCACCACCACCCTGCTGGTCAACGAGGACGAGGCGCTCCCGCTGCGCCGCAGACAGAAGAAGCTGCTCGTGGTCGGCGCCAGCCCGGCCTTCCCGACCGACGACACCCGCACCACCGTGCCCGAGCTGGCCAAGGCGTTCGACGAACTGGGCTACAGCACCACCCACCTCGCCACCGGCCGGGCGCCCGACGCGGCGAAGGTCGACGAGGCCGTGGCCGCCGCACGGGGACGGGACGCGGTGGTGGTCACCACCGACAACGTCGGCGCCACCAGCGCCCAGCGCACCCTGGTGTCCCGGCTGCTCGCGACGGGCATCCCCGTCGTCCATCTCGCGGTGCGCAACCCCTACGACATCGCCCACCTCGGCGACGTCCCGGCCTCACTGGTCTCCTACTGCTGGACCGAGGTCGAACTGCGCGCCGCCGCCCGGGTGATCGCCGGCCGGGTCGAGCCGCGCGGCAAGCTGCCCGTGCCCATCCAGCGGGCCGACGACCCGACCAAGACGCTCTTTCGCTCCGGGCACGGCCTGTCGTACGACGACTGACGTCCGCGTCCTCGCACAGCTTTCCGCCCCGGTACCCCCTGAAGGGGGGAGCACCGGGGCCGGCCAGCCCGATGCCAGCAACGCACCATCCCCGGCCAGCGGTCGACGCAGTGTGAGCAGGACACCCCGGTCAACGATGTCAGGAGCCAGGCCTCCACCGCAGGACAGCACCCACCAAGTCTCCCCACACTCGAAGCCCCGGCCCCAACCCCGCTCAAAACGTCCGCTCCCGTTCCCCGACCTTGTCGCCCGAGCTGAACGTGGGCAGATCGACACCAGCCGGGCAGATAAGACGTCGTTTCTTCTGTCTTTGGCGTTCGCTGGTCGGTTCATGGCAGATCTGGTTCAGCGGCTTGTTCCGGACGGGCTGTGGGAAGTGTCCTGAGGTTCCCCTCGTAGCGTGGAGTCCGTGACAGCAGGGGATGTTGGTTGTCATGGCGGAGAAGCGTCGTAAGTTCACGGCGGAGTTTCGTGAGGGGGCGGTACGCATCGTGACGGAGACCGGGAAGCCGGCCCCCGAGGTCGCGAAGGACCTGGGGATCAACGAGACGACCCTGGCGAGCTGGGTCTCGCGGGCGAAGCGGGTCGGAAAGGCCACGCCGGAGGACAAGGACGCGTTGATCGCGAGGCTGACGGCGGAGAACGCGGCGCTGAAGAAGGAGAACAAGGAGCTGGGGATGGAGCGTGATGTCCTCAAACGCTGCATGGTCCTGTGGGTGAAGCAGCTGCGGCGGACCCGGCCGCCGTGGCCGGGGTGATCAGCGACAACAGGACCAAGCACGGCATCCCGCACACCGTCTCGTGCCACGCCCTGGGCGTGAGCGAGTCATGGGTTTACAAGTAGCGCGATCGCCCGCCGACCGCCCGAGAACTGCGCAGGCGGCGGCTGGCCGACGAGATCGAGGAGATCTTCAACGAGTCCGGCGGTACCTACGGATCACCGAAGATCTTCATCCTGCTGGTCCGCAGAGGCTGGCGCGTCTCGGTGAACACCGTCGCGAAGCTGATGGCCGAACTCGGCCTCGTCGCACAGAAAGTGAGACGCCGGAGCGGGCTGACCAGGCCGGGCAAGCGGCCGGCCGCACCGGACTTCGTCAAGCGGGACTTCACCGCCGAGGTACCCGACCTCGTCTGGGCGGGCGACATAACAGAGATCGTCACCGAGGAGGGCAAGTTCTACCTCGCCACGGTCATCGACCTGTTCTCCCGGCGTCTGCTCGGCTACGCGATGGGCTCCCGCCACGACGCGGACCTGGTCGTAGCCGCGCTGAACATGGCAGCGGCCATCCGCGGCGGCGACGTCCGCGGGGTGATCTTCCATTCGGACCGCGGGAGCGACTACGTCTCACGGAGGTTCGCCCGCGCCTGCCGCCGGCTGGGCGTGACGCGGTCCATGGGCCGGGTCGGTTCGTGCTTCGACAACACCGTCAGCGAGGCATTCAACAGCGTGCTGAAGGTCGAGTACGTCCACCGCCACACTTTCCGCACCCGCACCGAGGCCCGGATCAGGATCGCCACCTGGATCACCGACTTCTACAACACCCGCCGACTACACAGCGTGTGCGGGTTCAAGAGCCCGATCGACTACGAGAACGAGTACGGGGCCGGCCTCACCGTGGGACTGGCCGCATAGGAAGGACTCCACAGTCCGAGGGGATTGACACCCGCCTCCTCCACCCAAGCCTCGAAGGCAGACGGCGGTGCGACCACGAGCATGGCATGCGCTGCTCCTCGGGCCCGCAGCGCGGCGAACACAGCGTAAGCCACGGTGGTCTTACCCGAGCCCGGCACGGAGAAGTTCGCTCCGCCGCCGACGGCGAGCAGCCGGGCCACGGCCGTGCGTTGGAAGGGCCGCAGCGGCCGGATGAACCCCATGGCGGGGAGGTCGAGTTCGTCCGGCCACTGGGACTGTTCGGCGACGTCCAGGGCGAGCAGCCGGGCCAGTCCGTCCGCCGCCGCGACCCCGCCCGCGCGCAGGCGTTCGGCGGCCGGGGTCCACGTCCACCGGGCGGCCGGCGCCGCTGGGAGTAGTCCCACCGACGGGCGACCACCTTGCGGTGCCATGCCGGCAGTGTGCCCGGCGTGACCGGGAAGATCTGCGTCCAGCGGCGGCGGGGGATCAGCGAGGACAGGGCCGCGAGCCACAGCCGGTCCGCGGGTTTGTCGTCTGTTCCCTGCAGCCAGGGCATGACGCCTTCGAACGCCCCGGCCTCCTGTTCCTTGGTCAGCCCCAGAGCCATGGGCATCAGTGTGCCGGTGCGGTCAGGTTGCCTCGAACCGAGAAGTCGCGGCATGGGAGCGCGTGTGTGCGGCAGCGGCGAGCTCTGGAACTGACGACGCCGAGAGCACATCACACGCATGACACCGCGCCTTCCCCGCGTGCCTGCGGACGGATACCGTCCGCCCTCTGGCGGACGCGCGTAGATATCCGCCATGATCTGCGTGCACCACCTGCACAGCCACCCCCCAAGGAAACCTGGCCCCCAGCAGGAAGGGTTCGCACATGAAGGCCGTGAAGGCTCTGAGGCTCCCGAGGATCCGCTCGGTCCTGATCGCTCTCGCTCTGATCATCGCCCCCGGCGCCGCCGTCATCGGCACGGCGGGTGAGGCGTCCGCCGCCACGAAGATCAGCCACGCCACCGCGACCTCGATGTTCCGCGAGGTGGGCATCACCTGGTCGTCCTCCGGCAACTGCTCGAACCGCAACACCTCGACATGCACATCGTTCGAACAGCTCAACCTCGCCACCGCCCAGGGCGCCCAGACCCTCAAGCGGGCCAGCGGCTGCGCACTGAACCTCACCGGCGGCACCGAGACGGGCCACGCCTCCGGGACGTACTCGCACTGGAACGGCTACAAGCTCGACTACAGCAAGTACACCTGCCTCGGGAACTACATCAAGAACAACTTCGCCTACATCGGGGTACGCGGCGACGGCGCCCAGCAGTGGCGTTCCGGTTCCGGCAACATCTACGCCGAAGAGGGCAACCACTGGGACGTCACATACCACAACTGCGGCGGCTGTTGAGCCGTACCCCGCAGCCACCGTTCGGCCCGTTGAGGACGGGCCGAACGGTGGGCCCGGTCGGTTGGGGCTGTGGGCACGCTGTTCGGTCCCTCAACGGTCAGCCACGACTGCGGTGGTGAGGCGAGCGTGGTGCCGACGGGCCCCAAGTCCGGCCCGGGGGCCGGATCTCAACAGTTGCCAGGCGTGTCGACTCCATGTTCCTGGCATGCCCGGGCCAGCGCGTATAGGATGCGCTGCCGGTTGCGCGGTCCGCTCGGCCTTGGGCATCCCAGCGCCCTGTGGGCGGCCACCGCCATCGGCACGGCCTTCATCGTGCGGGTCAGCCACCCTCCACCTCGTCGGCACGATCGAGGGCGCGGCTGAGTTCCGCAGGGAGCCATCATCGGTTCCCGCCCCTTCCACGCCGGTGCTTGGCGCCCCGCTACGGTGTACCGTCCGGGCGCTGGATATGACCCTGACCGTCGGCTCGGACGGCTCCTCCCGCACGCTGCGGGTACGGCGCGATTACGGGAACGGCAGGGTCTGCGCGAGGATCGTGACCACGATCAGGACCACGGGGAAGCAGGCGAGGAACATCGCGAACGTGTACCCCATGATGTCCCGGGCCTTGAGGCCCAGCACCGCCGGCGTCGGAAGCATCCAGAACGGCTGCAGCAGGTTCGCCGAGGCCTCGCCGAGGTCGTACACGACCACCATCCACCCCTGGTTGACGTGCAACTGGTTCGCCGCCTCCATCACGTAGGGAGCCTCGATGACCCACTTGCTGCCGCCGCTGGGGACGAAGACGCCCAGTACCGCCGAGTAGACCGCGATGAGCGGCGGGAAGAGCATCTCGTTGGAGACGCTCACCATCCAGCCGGCGATCTCCTTGGACAGGCCGGTGAACGCGATCATGCCGAAGATGCCGCCGTAGAAGGGGAACTGGAGCAGCACCCCGGACGCCGCGGGGGTCCCCCGCCGAACCGCCTCGACCATGCGCATCGGGCGCCAGTGGAGGCAGAGCGCCAGCAGGATCAGGACGAGGTTGACCGTGTTGAGGTCGATCGCCGCGACCGGGTTCCCCTCGACGCTCGTGAAGTGGCGTACCAGATACCACAGACCCAGTATCCCGACCAGGACAGTGAGCAGCGGGCTGCGCTCCAGCCAGTCGCCCGGACGCGAACCCATGGCGCCGGAGGCCGCCTCCTCCTTCCCGTCCTTCTCCTCCAGAAGCGGACGCAGCTCGATCCCCATCTCCTGGGCGGTCTTGGCGCGCGCGGGCGAGGGGCGAGGGACCCGGCCGTGACGACCGCCACCACGAAGACCACGAAGGTCGCCAGCACGCTCTGCCAGGTGAAGATCGTTTCGGTGAGCGGGATGATTCCCTCGCCGTCCCGCCCCTCGGCGATGATCTCCTGCACGGCCTCGGGGCTGGAGGCCGGGCTGGCCACCTGCAGCGCCACGGAACCCGACAGCCCCTGGGCCCACACCGTGCCGAGTCCGAGGAACGCCATGGCGCCGAGCGCCCGGTAGTCGACGCCGCGGACGACGCGGGCGATCCCCTTCGCCAGGATGGCGGTGAAGATCAGGCTGAACGCCCAGTTGAGATAGGAGGTGATCATCGCAACCGCGGCAGTGAACGCGATCGCCGCGCGCGGCGACTTGGAGATCCGCGCCATGCGGGTGATCAGCCGGGCGACCGGAGCGGACACAGCGACGGCGTACCCACCGATGATGATCATCGCCATCCGCAGGGTGAACTGGATCAGCGACCAGAAGCCCTGACCCCACGCGTCCACGAGGGTGGTGGGGCTCTCCCCTGCGCCCGGCCAGGAAATCGGACAGTCCGGCCAACAGCCGCACCACATCTTCCGTGTTGTTGTAGGGGGCGAGGCCCACCCGCACTCCTGCGTGCTCCGGGAGAACTCATCGCCCGTCCTCACAAGGCGCCGTCGGCTGGATCTTCCGATCTGAGGCTGCGCGGCGGGGGGCGCTGACGGCTCGGCTCCAGCAAGAGTGTGCCGTCCGGTTCGAGAACCGGGTGCACGGTAGCGCTGACACGGTCGAGGGTTGCGTGCATCCAGGTGGCGTCCTGGTGCGGGACGGGCTCCAGCCGCATACGCCGGGAACGCAGGGGCACCATGCGCAGGTCGAGGAACCGGCCGGTGTCCGCCGCCACCGTGACGAAGTAGGCGAGCCGGAGGTCGTCGCGGTACTCCTCGTAACCGCTGATGCCCTCGTAGTCGTCGATGAAATCGCCGCAGCCGTGCAGGACCAGCCTCTGCCGGTACACCTCGATGGGGCGGGGGTGGTGCGAGGAGTGCCCGTGGACGAGGTCGGCGCCGCCGTCCACCAGGGCGTGCGCGAAACGGATCTGCTCGCAGGGGACGGGGTAGCCCCAGTTGGAGCCCCAGTGCACGGACACGACCACGATGTCGCCCGCACGTTTCATCCGCCGTATACGCTCCACCACCGCGGCGGCCGTGGTGGCCGACAGGTCGGGGATATGGGCGACGCCGGAACGGGCCGCGGTCGCCGCCCATCCGGACGGGATACCGCTGGAGCTCGCCCCCAGGGCGAGGACGAGGACATGGCCGCCGGTTCTGACGGGAACGGCCGCCGGCCGGTACGCCTCGTCGGCACTCCGCCCGGCGCCCGCCACCCGCAGGCCCGAGCGTTCGAGCGTGTCCAGCGTCTCTGCCAGGCCCGCCCGGCCGAAGTCCAACACGTGGTTGTTGGCCAGGACGCAGACGTCGGGCCGGGCCACCGTAAGGGCGGGTACGTTGGCTGGATGCATGCGGTAGTGAACCGCCTTGCCGGGGGCGAACGCGTCACTGCGCGTGATGGAAGTCTCGAGGTTGACAATCCCTACGTCCGGGGTGGCCACGTCCAGCAGCCGGAGTGCCTCACCCCACAGCCAGGACGGGGGCACGGGGGCCGGGATCGGTCCATTGACCGACTCGGCCATACGGACGTAGGCGCGGGCATCCGCGACGCAGGTCTCCCGCAGCACCGGATCGCCGGGGTGGGCCAGGATCTGGTCGACGCCGCGGCCGAGCATCACATCGCCGCACACGAACAGCGTCACCACGCTGCTGGTCATGTAATAAGGGTAAACGCGCCCCTGCCGAGGTGGGCCGGGCTCCGTAAGGGTCCCGGCCGACGCGCATCCGGGCCGGCGGCGGCTTCAGCCGGAACGCGTGCCATCGGTCTCCCCGCCCAGATGGGCCCGGAACCCGGTGGCAGCAGCCGCGGCGACCTGCTCCAGGCTGCCCGTCCGGCGAAGAGGTGGGTCGCGGGATGTCGTGCTCCGCGGTCAGTCGGAATGACCACCTTCTCGCGGACGAACTCCGGTTCCTGCACGCCCTTCACCGGGTCGTCCGCCATCGCCCCCTTGTCGTAGGCGTTCCGCAGGATTGCCTTGAGGGCGCGGAAGATGTCGACCCGGTTTCCCCGGCCGGCACCGTCGGCCTCCAACTCGTCCAGGAAACGCTCGACCACGATCGGCGTGACGGAATTCAGTTTCCGAGATCCCAGACGCGGAACGATGTGCACGTTGAACCGTCCCGGTTACGTTGAGGAGAGTGCCGCTCCGCCAGTCGGTGGAGCGCGGACCCGACCTTGGAAAAGGCCGGCTGACGCCGGACCTCGTGGGGAGGGGCGGCCCGGCGAGGGCCGGGAACCGGCTCGATCATGCGGGCCCGGTGCTCGTGCGAGCCCGCGGCGACACCTTTCCGCCCCGGTCCGATGCCGGTTCGGCCAGTCCCGGCAGTTCGGCGAGAGCGGCTCCCGGTGGATCGTCGTCGGGGGCCGGCTCACCGTTCTCGCCGAGGAAACCGCCCGACTGGTGCCGCCACAGCCTGGCGTAGGCGCCGTCCACGGCGAGCAGTTCCCCGTGAGTGCCCTGCTCGACGACGCGTCCCCGGTCGAGGACGACGAGACGGTCCATGCCGGCGACGGTGCTCAGACGGTGGGCGACGACGAGGGCCGTCCGTCCGTCCATCAGCCGCCACAGGGCGTCCTGAACGAGGACTTCGCTCTCCGAGTCCAGCGCGCTGGTCGCCTCGTCGAGCAGCAGGATCGGGGCGTCGCGAAGGACCGCCCTGGCGAGGGCGACCCGTTGGCGCTGACCGCCCGACAGTTTCACCCCCCTCTCCCCCACCAGAGTGGCGAAGCCCTCGGGAAGCTGATCGGCGAACTCCGTGACGTGGGCGGCCGCGGCCGCCGCGTGGACCTCCGCGTCGGTGGCGCCGGGCCGGGCGAAGGCGATGTTGTCCCGCAGGCTGCGGTGGAACATCGCGGGTTCCTGCGGAACATAGGCGATCAGTGAGCGCAGGTCGGCCTGGCACAGCCGGCTGATGTCCTGACCGCCGATCAGGATGCGTCCGCCGTCGATGTCCGACATCCGCAGCAGGAGCCGGGTGAGTGTGGTCTTGCCACCGCCGGACCTGCCGACCAGACCGATCCGCGCACCGCCGGGCACGTCCAGGTCGAGACCCTGAAAGATCGGCTCCGCACCCTCGTGGGCGAAGGTCACCGCCGCGAAGCGGATGCCGGTGTCCCGCGGCGCGAGCGGTTCGGCCTCCGCCGAGTCCAGCACGGTGGGCGGGTCCAGCAGCAACTCCGTGAACTGTGCCGCCTCGGTCATCGAGCTCTCCAGACGCCGGTAGATCTGGTTGAACTCGAACATGATCTGGGTCGCGTTGGAGTAGTAGGTGAAAGCGACGACGATCTCCTCCACCCCCTGGCCCGGGCCACCGAGGGCGATGACGACCAACAGGCCCAGCACGTTGGTCAGCACGGCCATGGGGGCGATCAGGGTGTCCACGCGCAGGTTGCCGTAGTCCCACGACTTCAGCGTCAGGCGCCGGGATTCCGCGACACGGCGGCGGTGTTCGTCGGCCTCCCGCCGCTCGGCTGCGAACGCCCGGATGGTCTCCATGTTCATGAGGCTGTCGGCGACGTGGCCGGAGACCCGGGCGATCGCCGCCTCACGGTCGTTGACGAGCCCCTGCCGGCGACGGATCAGAGGCGTCGCGGCCACCGCGGTCAGTGCGATCATCAGGAGGAGGCCGGCGACGAGCAGCGGTTCGTAGTGCCAGAGCACGACGGCGCCGAACACCAGGGGCACGAGGCTGCCCACGATCCGGTACGTCAGCGTGTCGACGAAGTCCTCGAAGCGCTTGCCGAAGCTCAACACCCTTTTGGTCAGGGAGCCGGCGAAGTTGTCGTGGAAGAACGCGGCGTCCTTGGCGAGGAGTTCGTCCATGCCGAGCACGTACAGGTGCTCCATGCCGAGGGCGTCCACGCGGTTCAGGCAGTGCTGCCCGACCCGCCACACAACCTCGGCGAGCAGCAGCACCGCGCCGAAGCCCAGCACGTACGGCAACGCCGAGGCGAGGGTGAGACCCCCGTCGTCGGCGGCCTGCCCCGCGAGTTTGGCGATCAGCAGAGGGGCGACGTAACGGATGCCGATGTTGCCCACGGCCGGCAGCAGCAGCGCGGGCAGGGCCAGCCGTCGCAGTCGCAGCAGTTCCCGGCCGTAGCGGCGCAGCGCGAGAACGACCGCGCTCCTGCCCGGCACCGGCCTTTGCGTATCTGTTGTCGCCATCACACTCCCGGAGGTTCGGAAGTCGGAAGTCTCCCGTCCGGGCAGGTGCCCGGTCCAGGCATTTACCGCGTACGGGCGAGAACCGGACACCGCGAGCAGGGGCGCCGGCCGGCGCTCAGGACCCTACGGCTGCCGATCGCCCGCGGCGCACCGCCGAACGGGTGATGTCGAGGGATCGGGCACCGTCCGCGAAGGCTGCCCTGCTGAGTTGCATGCCGGTTCGAGGCAGCCTCGGAGTCCGTACGTGCGCGGGTCAGCGGCGGATGAGGCCGAGGTCGGTGACGGTGGCGACGGCGGCGGTACGCGAGTCGACGCCGAGTTTGGCGTAGACGCGGGCCAGATGGGACTTGACGGTGCCCTCGGTCAGGTGCAGACGGCGGCCGACGGCCTGGTTGGACAGGCCCTCGGCGACCAGGGCGAGGACTTCGGTCTCGCGCCGGGTCAGGGCGGTGCCCGGCATACGCAGCCGGTACATCAGCCGGTCCGCGACCGTGGGGGCCAGGGTGGTGCGGC
>NZ_JBHSOA010000008.1:6162-120845 GCF_042655885.1 Streptomyces chlorus | reverse complement strand
GTACGGCGGCAGCCAGGTCCTCGGGCGGGGCGTCCTTGAGGAGGTAGCCGGTGGCGCCGGCCTCGATGGCGGGCAGGGTGTCGGCGTCCCAGTGGAAGGGGACGTCGAAGAGAGCCTGGGCGAAGGCGGTGACGGCGGCCGGGTTCTCCTCCGCGCCGACGGTGGCGCTGGTGGCGATGGCCTGGATGTCCCGTCCCCGGCCTACCCGGTCCTTCAACCGGCCCAGCAGCATGGCCAGTTCGGCGCCGCGTGCTCCGTCGTAGACGTGGGCCTCGTCGACGACGATGAACCTCCAGCCGCCTGCGTGCTCCCCCTCGAAGAGGTCCATGTCCTGGGGCCGGAGCAGCAGGTACTCCAGCATGGCGTAGTTGGTGAGCAGGATGTGGGGCGGCGTGGCGCGCATCTCGCGGCGGCTGAACAGTTCGTTGGGCAGGCGCGGCTCTCCGGGGTTGAGCTGCTCGAAGGTGTCGGCGGCTCGGTGCGGGTCGTCCTTGGTGTCGCCGGTGTAGCGGCCGAAGGTGATGTGGGGCGTCTCGGCGAGCAGTCGGCGCAGGCGCTTCATCTGGTCGTTGGCGAGCGCGTTCATCGGGTACAGCAGCAGGGCGCGGACCCCGGGGCCGAGGGTGCCGCGGGCGTGTTCGGCGGCGAGCGCGTTGAGGACGGGCAGCAGGAAGCTCTCGGTCTTGCCGGAACCCGTGCCGGTGGCGACGACCAGGTTGCGTCCGGCCACGGCCTTGCGCAGCGCCTGCTCCTGATGCCGGTACAGGGGGCGGTCGGCGGGCAGGCCGGGGCCCGTCAGTTGCCGGAACGCGGAGTCCAGCCGGAATCCTCGCCCGCCTCCCCGAAGAAGCCCGCCGAAAGATCATCCAGACCGAGTACTTCACACGTCTGGTGCCCGGGCCCGTCCCGGGAGACCCACAACAGCTCACTATCTGACCTCCGCCCTCCTCTTTTGGCCCGTTCTTCCCGATCCGCGACTGGCTTTGTTCACGAGAACCGGTTCTCGTGAACAAAGCCAGTCGCGGCTTGCGGAGAAGGGCGGCGGCGGGAACACCGGAGGATCCACGTCCTGGACGGGTCCGGGAAGACCTGGTCGGACGGCCCCCGTCCGAAGTGACGGAAGCGGGCTCAGCACGAGACAGCCCCCGGCCGGGGGAGCCGGCCGGGGGCTGTCTCGTGCGGTCCGGCTCAGGCCTGGGCAGCCGGTTCCTGGGTGAAGGGCGCGTGGAAGCGGCGGGTGTGGTCCACCTGGCGTTCCGGGCCGGTCAGGGTGACCGTCGCCGTCAGGCGCGCGTCGGTGCTCGAGGCGGCCAGGCGGAGTTGCAGGTCGCCCGGTTCGACGATCCGGTGACCGGCGCGGCCGGTGAAGGAGGCCACGTCGGCCGGAACCGTGACGCGGACGCGACGGGCCTCTCCCGGCTCCAGCGGCACCCGGGTGTAGCCGACGAGCCGCTGCACCGGCTGGACGACGGAGGCGACCGGATCGTGGAGATAGAGCTGGACGACTTCGGTGCCGGACCGTTCACCGGTGTTGCGGACGGTGAGGGAGAGGGTGAACTCGCCGTCCGTCGAGGCTTGTTCGGCGTCCACAGCAAGGTCGTTCCAGGCGAACGCCGTGTACGTCAGGCCGTGGCCGAAGCCGAACGCCGGCGTCGGGTCGATATTGGACACCTCGCTGACCTGGGCGAGCCGTGCACCGAGGTAGGTGGTCGGCTGGGACCCCGGGCCGCGCGGCACGCTGACCGGGAGCCGTCCGGAGGGGTTGGTGCGGCCGCTGAGCACCCCAGCGATCGCCTGGGTGCCGGCGACTCCGGGGAAGAAGGACTGCACGATCGCCGCGGACTCGGCGACGGCACGGCCTAGCGCGTACGGCCGCCCGGCGAGCAGGACGGTCACCACCGGCGTGCCGGAGTCGAGCAGCGCGTCCAGCAGGTGCTGCTGGGCGCCGGGCAGGGCGAGGGACTCCGCGTCGCAGCCCTCGCCGCTGGTGCCGCGGCCGAACAGGCCCGCGCGGTCGCCGAGTACGGCGATGACGATGTCCGCGTCCCGTGCCGCGTCGACCGCTTCGCCGATACCGGAGAGGTCTCCGTCGTCGACGCCGGTGCCGTGGGCGACGCTGATGTCCGCGTCGGGAAACTCGGCGGCCAGGGTGTCCCGCAGGGTGGGCAGGTCGATCCCGACCGGGACGTCCGGGTGCTGCACGCCCACGTGCTGGGGGAAGGAGTAGCAGCCCAGTACGGCGGTGGCCTCGGCCGCGTTGGGGCCGACCAGGGCGATGCGGCGGGGCCGGGCGAGCGGCAGGGTGCCGTCGTTGGTGAGCAGGACGACCGCCTTCTCGGCGACCTCGCGGGCCAGTTCCCGGTTCTCGGGCCGGTCCAGGTCGACCCTGCCTCGCAGCGCCTCGGGGTCGTCCAGGTCGACGCCCTCGAGCGCGGGCGGGACCGGGCTCCAGTCCGGGTCGAGCAGGCCGAGGACCGCTTTCTGGCCGAGGACGCGGCGCAGGGCGCGGTCGATGACCGACTCCGGTACCCGGCCGTCGGCGACGGCCTCGGCGAGCGGTGCGCCGAACGTCTTGACGGTGGGCAGTTCGACGTCGACGCCGGCCTTCAGCGCGGCGCCCGCGGCCTCCGCCCAGTCGCCCGCGACGCCGTGCAGGGTCTTGAGGAAGGCGATGCCGAAGTAGTCGGCGACGACGGTGCCGTCGAAGCCCCAGGTGTCGCGGAGCAGTCCGGTCAGCAGGCTCTCGTCGGCCGCGGCGGGGACGCCGTCGGTGTCCGTGTAGGAGTGCATCACGGAGCGGGCGCCGCCCTCGCGGATCGCCATCTCGAACGGCGGCAGCAGGACGTCGGCCCGTTCGCGGGCGCCCATGGGCGCGGGGGCGAGGTTGCGTCCGGCGCGGGAGGCCGAGTAGCCGACGAAGTGCTTGAGGGTGGCGACGATCCCGGCGGACTCCAGGCCCTGGACGTACGCGGTGCCGATGGTGCCGACGAGGTAGGGGTCCTCACCGATGGTCTCCTCCACCCGGCCCCAGCGGGCGTCGCGCACCACGTCGAGGACGGGCGCGAGACCCTGGTGGACACCGACGGACCGCATGTCGCGGCCGATGGCGGTGGCCATCCGGCGCACCACGTCCGGGTCGAAGGTGGCGCCCCAGGACAGCGGGACGGGGTAGGCGGTGGCGCCCCAGGCGGCGAAGCCGGCCAGGCATTCCTCGTGCGCGACGGCGGGAATGCCGAAGCGGTTGGCCGAGGTGATACGGGACTGGGTGCGCAGCAGGGAGAGCGCGCCGAGCGCCGGGTCGACGGGTGCGGTGCCGAAGGGGCGGGTCAACTGGCCCAGTCCTGCGGGCAGAAGCGCGTCGAGGTCGACGGCCTCCTCCATGTCGTGCTGGTGCGGGGCCACTTCGCCGCCGTTCGCGGACGCGCCGACCCACACGCCGTACAGCTGGGCGATCTTCTCGTCCGGGGTCATCGCGCCGATCAGCGCGTCGACTCTGACGGCGACGGGGCGGTCGGGGTCGTTCCAGAGGGGGATTTCGGGGGTGGTCTCTACGGCCACGTTGGCGGTCACTTTCCTCCGACACCCATCAGACCCTGGACCAGGGCGCGACGGGCGAACAGGTAGACGAGCAGGATGGGCACCATGGACAGCACCACGGCTCCCAGCAGACCGGGGATGTCGATGCCGTGTTCGGTCTGGAAGTTGTACAGACCCAGGGTGACGACCTTGGCGGAGTCGGACTGGGTCAGGACGAGCGGGAACAGGAAGCCGTTCCATGCCTGGAGCGCGGAGAAGACCACGATCGTGGACAGTCCGCCCCTCGACAGCGGCAGTACGAGCTGGAAGAACATGCGCCGTGGGGAGGCCCCGTCCATGGCCATGGCCTCGTACAGTTCCGGGGAGATGTCGCGCATCGCGCCGCTGAGGATCAGCGCCGACATCGGCAGGCAGAACGCGGCCGTGGGCAGGATGACGCCCAGCAGGTTGTCGTACAGCCCGGCCTCGCTGATCAGGTAGAACATCGGCACGATGACGGCCTGGGCGGGGATGGCGAGACCGAGCAGGAACAGCCGGAAGATCGCCGACGTGGTCCGGCCCCGGCTGCGTACGATCGCGTAGGCGAGCGGCGGGACCAGCAGCAGCACGATCCCGATCACGCAGCCGGTGACGACGAGTGTGTTGAAGAAGTACTGGCCGAAGCCCGAGTCGAAGGCGCCGGTGTAGTTGTCCAGGGTGAAGCTGTCCGGGATCGAGACCGGGCCGTTCTCGGCGTAGTCCTGGCGGGTGCGCACGGTCGCGGCGAGCATCACGTACAGCGGCAGGCCGACCAGGAAGAGCCAGAAGAGCGAGCCGGCGCCGGCCAGGTAGTGGGGACGGCGCCTCATGACACACCCTCCATGGTGCTGCGCATCTTGTCGTAGCCGGATACCCGGACGACGATCAGCGAGATGATGGTGGCCGCGACGACCAGGGCCAGGGCGATGGCGGAACCGGCGCCGAAGTCGAAGCCCTTGAACGCCTTGTCGTACATGTAGTAGGCGCTGATGGTGGTGTCGGTGCCGGGGCCGCCCTGGGTCAGGATGAGGACCGTCTCGAAGGTGGTCAGGCCGCCGACGATCATCAGGATCATCGAGGTGATCATCGAGTTGCGCAGCTGCGGCAGGGTGATGTGGAAGAACTGCCGGTAGCGGCCCGCCCCGTCGATCTCGGCCGCCTGGTAGAGCACCTGCGGAACGGCCCGGGCGGCGCCCTGATAGATCAGCGTGTGGAACGGGGTGAACTGCCAGGTGCTGACGAACGCCAGCACCCCGATGGCGGTGGCCTGTTCACCGAACAGGTTGCCGTCGCCGAACAGCCAGGTGGCGTCGGCCGGGATGCCGAAGTTCGGGTCGAGCAGCGCCCGCCACAGCACGGAGACGGCCGTCGCGGACAGCAGCAGCGGGATGAAGTAGATGACGGACAGCACGGCCCGGTTGCGCTGGTGGCCGGCCGCCCAGACGCCGAGCACGATGCTCAGCGGCGTCTGGATGACCACGCCGAGCACGGTCAGCAGCAGGGTCAGCCAGATGCTCTGGAGCATCACCGGGTCGTCCATCAGGCGGGACCAGTTGTCCGTGCCGACGAACTGGGGCGAGCCGATCCCGTCCCAGCTCATGAAGGACAGCACCGCCACCATGATCAGCGGGGCGATCGCGAAGAGGGCGAAGAACACTGCGGCGGGCAGCGCCCAGGCGAAGCCGGGGCGGCCCACCTTCGTTGCGGACGAGGCGGGCGGCCTCCGCCGGGACCCCTTGCGGGGTCCGGCGGCGGGCGGAGCGCTCGTGATCTTTGTCGTCATGAGCCGTTCGTCACTCGGTCGGGAGGGCCTGCATGGCCTTGATGAAGCCGTCCGCGTCGAACTGTCCGTTGAAGAACTGCTGGATGGCCTTGTGCATGTCCGAGCTCGCCTTCTGCGGGTACGCCTGGTCCCAGGACAGCTGGAACGACGGGGCGCCGGCGACCAGGTCGTACTGGAAGCGCGAGTACTCGGGGGTGCCCGCGGTCTCGATGAACTTGTCGGTGTTGGTCGTGGTCGGCAGGTTGCCGATGTCCAGCTGCGCCTTGACGAAGTCGTCGGAGTACATGAGCTTCAGGAACTCGGCGACGGCCTCGGGATGCTTGGTCTTCTTCATCACCGAGTAGTAGTTGTTGGTGTTGCCGGCGACGTCGGCCAGGTCGCCCTTGCCGCCCTCGATGGCCGGGAAGGCGGTGTAGCCGAGGTCCTTCTCGGCGAACGCCTTGTGGTCCGTCAGCTGCTGGGAGTAGTACCAGGAGCCCATCAGCTCGAAGCCGGCCTTGCCCGAGGACACCAACTGGACCGAGCCGCCGTTGGTGTACTTGACGGAGTCGTAGTTCTTGCCGAAGGCGCCGGCGTCGACGAGCTCCCTGATCATGCTCAGGGCCTTCTTGCTGTCCACGCTCTCCCAAGCGCTCTTGTCGCCCCCGACGGCCTTCTCGAACAGCCCCGGGCCGGCCACGCGGTCGAAGAGGTACTGGAACCACATCTGCGTCGGCCAGACGTCGCCGCCGCCGAGCGCGATCGGGGTCACGCCCTCGTCCTTGAGCTTCCCGACCGCGTCGAGCAGTTCGTCCCAGGTCTTCGGCGGCTTGACACCCGCCTCGTCGAGGACCTTCTTGTTGTGGAAGAGCAGGACCGGCTGGGTGCCGCGCATCGGGATGCCGTACGGCTTGCCGTCGACGACGGCGTTGTTGAAGACGGACGGCAGGAACTTGTTCTCCAGGTCCGGGTCCTTCTTGATGAAGTCGTCCAGCGGCATCAGCAGACCGGCCTTGACGAACGGCTTGATGCTGCCGCCGCCCCAGTTGAAGAAGACGTCCGGGGCCTGGGGGGTGCTGATGATCGTCTGAAGCTTCTTCTGGTAGTCCGCACCGGGGATGGTGTCGAGGACGACCTTGACGTCGGACGTCTTGTTGAACGTGTCGACGAGCTGCTTCTCGACCTTGTTGGTGGCGTCACCGTAGACAAGGACATGGATCTTGCCGTCGTCCGACGACGCCCCGCCGCCCCCGTCGCCGCAGGCCGAAAGGGTCAGCACCAGGGTGAGCGTCGCACCACCGGCGACCAGTCTGGGCAAGTGCGCACGTGTCTTCATCGTTCGCCTTTCGAAAGTTTCGGCCTCATCACCGAAAGTCCATGCCGTGGGACAGTAGGTCGGACGGGAGTTTCGGTCAACGGTCGAGTCGGTACTCACTCAAACCGTTATCGACGCGTGGTGTCGTATCCTGCGTCTATGCACGATGACCACGAGACGAGTGGCAGAATCACCCTGGCCACGGTGGCGAAAGAGGCCGGCGTTTCGATGCCGACAGTTTCGAAGGTCCTCAACGGCCGATCGGATGTCTCTCGCACGACCCGAGCCAAGGTGGAACGGCTGCTGGATGTCCACGGTTACCGCCGTCGCACCCAGTCGGCGTCCCGCTCCCCGCTCATCGAAATCGTCTTCCACGAGCTGGAGAGCGTCTGGGCGATGGAGCTGATCCGGGGCGTGGAGAACGTCGCCAAGGAAAACCGCGCGACGGTGGCGCTCACCGAGAGCGGCACTCGGCACACCCCCGCTCCGGAGTGGCTCCCGGGCGTGCTGCAACGCAGGCCGCTCGGCGTCGTGCTGGTCTTCTCCACCCTCCCGGAGGACATCAAACGCCAGCTCAGAGCGGCGGCCATCCCCCTCGTCGTCATCGACCCGGCGGGCGACCCCGACCCCGACGTCCCCTCTGTCGGCTCCGCGAACTGGGCCGGCGGCCTCGCCGCCACCCGCCATCTCACCGACCTCGGTCACGAGCGGGTCGCGATCATCACCGGCCCCGAGGACATGCTCTGTTCGCTCGCCCGCCTCGACGGCTACCGCTCCGCCATGGCGATGACGGGCCTGGAGACCGACCCGCGTCTGATGCGCTTCGGCGACTTCCACGTACAGAGCGGCTTCGAACACGCCATGGACCTGCTGAACGGCACCGACCGGCCGACGGCGATCTTCGCGGGCAGCGACCTCCAGGCACTCGGCGTCCTGGAGGCGGCCAGGGTCAGGGGCCTGCGCGTGCCGGAGGACCTGTCGGTGGTGGGCTACGACGACGTACCACTGGCCCAGTGGTCGAGCCCGCCCCTCACCACAGTCCACCAGCCCCTGCGGCACATGGCCGAGGAGGCCGCCCGCATGCTCCTCCGTCCGGACGCCCCCGGCACGGCGGCACAGCGCATCGAACTGGCGACACACCTGGTGGTACGACAGAGCACGGCTCGGTCGCAGAGGGCTTGAGGACATGACCTACGGGCCCTTCGCCGCCCGTGCGTGGAGCTACTGGGGCGCCGCCGCCTCGGCCGTGCGCAGGAACGCCGAGGGGCACTCCGCAGGCGTGCCGGATGATACGGCTGAAGTCGGCAGGGTGCCGGAATCCCCATGGGGTGGCGATCTCGCCGATCGTCCGGTGCCGTAGTCGCGGGGCCGTGAGGTCGGCACCGGTGCATTCCAGCCGACAGCGGCGACGGGAAGGCCGCGGCGCGCCCTGAGGAGGGGCCGGCCGACGGCCGGGCTGTGGTGAGCAGGGCCCGGGCGGGGCACCGGCGGCAGAGTGCCCCTGCCCTGCCTACCGCCCTGTCCGGGCGGCCCGTCGGGCGCACTGAGCCCACACCGTCCTGCCGCCCGGGTGATGGGGCTCGCAGCCCCAGGCTTCGGCGAGCGAGGCGACGAGGAGCAGGCCCCGTCCGGACTCACCGTCGGCATCGGCGGCCGGGGTCGGCGCGGGCAGACGTTCGCCCCGCGCGTCGGTCACCTCGATCCGCAGGGCGGCGAAGGTCAGAGTGAGGGCGAGACGTGCGTTCCTGCCCCGCACCCGGCCGTGCGTCGAGGACGTCGGCAAGGCCCAGCGGTTGATCACCTGCCCCCACCCCCGACAGCCCGCCCCCTCATCAGGCAGTTCAGCGCATCTCACCGCTCGAGAACGCACGAGTTCTGCGGGTCGGCTTGGCACAGTCGCAGTCCTTGAAGAAGGACCCCATGCCGCGGGCGAGCTGTCGGGGCACGAATCACACCTTCCGGTGGGGCTGTGGACGACCCTGGCCGGGTCACCCCCGGCCCGGGGGTCAGCAACGCCAGGACGCAACCACGCCCGATGCTGACTGTTTGCTGACCTCAGCCCAGCAGTCACGCCTCTGACCTGCAGAGATGACCAAGCGTTAGATCTACGGGAAGAACAAAGTGCGCAGCATTCCGTGCTCCCGGAAGACGGCTCCCTGCCCGATTGTTGCAGGTCAAGGGCGGTTTCACTGGACAACGGCAGGTCGTGGGCCTGAAGGCTTCAGGGAACACCGGTGCACTCCCGCGCAAGCACGCTCCTTGCCCGTGCTTGCGCGCGAATCAAGCCGCTCTGACGCCGCCGATCGGTCACAGGTGCGGAAGAGTGTCTCGGATCCGGTGGAGAAATCAGTGCCGGAGGCGCGTTCCGGGCCGCTGATAAGCTGTGCCCGCGCTTCATTACGCCGGGGTCCGTACCGAACGGTACGGACCCCGGTGCGTTCCAGGCGCCAGATCAGGAAGGTGTCCCATGAACGCGAAGCCGTCGGCCTCCGGACTCTCCAGGGACGGCACGTCCCCGCGAGTGACAGTGTCGTCGGAGGTGACCCCGGCCGTGTCCTTCGACGCGTTCGGGCTGCCGCCGGAGCTGGTGGAGACGATGGGAGGGCTCGGGGTGACGGAACCGTTCCCCATCCAGGCGGCGACGCTGCCCGACGCGCTGGCCGGCCGGGACGTCCTCGGACGGGCGCGGACGGGGTCCGGCAAGACGCTGGCCTTCGGGCTCGCCCTGCTCGTCCGGACGGCGGGCCGGCGGGCGGAGGCGAAGCGGCCGCTCGCACTGGTCCTGGTGCCGACCCGGGAGCTCGCCCAGCAGGTGAGCGACGCCCTGGTGCCGTACGCGCGGACGCTGAACGTACGGCTGGCGACGGTGGTCGGCGGGCTGTCGATCAACCGGCAGGTGGCGGAGCTGCGGAGCGGTGCCGAGGTGGTCGTCGCGACGCCGGGGCGGCTGGCCGACCTCGTGTCGCGCCGGGACTGCCATCTGAACCACGTTCGGATCACGGTGCTGGACGAGGCGGACCAGATGTGCGACCTGGGGTTTCTGCCGCAGGTCTCGGACCTTCTGGAACAGGTCCCCTCCGACGGGCAGCGGCTTCTGTTCTCGGCCACGCTCGACCGCGACGTCGAGCAGCTGGTGCGGAGTCATCTGAACGACCCGGTCCACACGTCGGTCGACCCCGGGGCGGGCTCGGTGAGCACGATGGACCATCACGTCCTGACCGTTCATCCCGCCGACAAGTACGCCACGGCGACCGAGATCGCCGCTAGGGACGGCCAGGTGCTGATGTTCCTGGACACCAAGGCGGGCGTCGACCGGTTCACACGTCATCTGCGGGACGGCGGTGTGCGGGCCGGTGCCCTGCACAGCGGCAAGTCGCAGCCGCAGCGCACGCAGACGCTCGCCCGGTTCGCGGACGGTGACATCACCGTGCTGGTGGCTACCAACGTCGCGGCGCGGGGCATTCACATCGACGCGCTCGACCTCGTCGTCAACGTCGATCCGCCGGCCGACCCCAAGGACTACCTGCACCGCGGCGGGCGCACGGCGCGGGCCGGACAGTCCGGGACCGTGGTCACCCTGGTCACTCCCGCCCAGCGGCGCGAGGTGAACCGGATGATGTCCGACGCCGGTGTCCGGCCGGCCGTCACCCCGGTGCGCTCCGGCGAGGCGACGCTGACCGCCCTCACCGGTGCGAAGCGACCGCCGGCCGGGACGAAGACCGGCAGCGGCAACGCGCCCTTCCGCGGCCTCGGCAGCCGTCCGGGCCGTCCCGTCAAGGAGTCCCGCAAGGCCGCCGAGGCCCGCAAGGCGGCGGAGGCCCGGGCGGCGGCCCGGGTGCGCAGGGGCCACTGACCTTCAAGGCCGAGCCGATCGAGATGCGGGGACCCTGGCGGGACCTCGAGCAGGTCCAGCCGGCGATCTTCCAGTGGGTGACGTGGTACGACGAGGAACGTCTCCACCGCGCGCTCGACTACGTACCGCCCGCCGAGTACGAACGCGGCTTCCGGCGAAGCCTGGAAGAGGAACCGCAGACCGCCCGAAACATGCCCGTCGGACTCTACGAGACCCGGTTCGGTTCACCCGCCGGCGGGTTCGGCCGTCCCACGAGGCCCTGATGCCCTCCCGGATCCGGCCACGACCGGGAGGGTTCGGCCGACCGGCCGTGCCCACCCCTCAGGAGAGGGCGTGGAACCGGATCGAGGGCGTGGGAGGGCACCGCGGCGTTCCGGGCCGGCTCCCGGCGTCAGTCCGGGTCCGTCGTCGAGACCACCACCATCTTGGTCACGGTGCCGTCGTCGCCGACCACGTCGCGCACGTGCCGGAAGCCCAGTCGGCGGGCCATGGCCAGGCTGGCGGTGTTGTCGGCGCCCACCATGCCGTAGGCCTCCTTCAGGCCCAGGTCGTCGGCGGCGTGGCGGAGCAGACCGCGGACCACTTCCGTGCCCAGGCCCCGACCCCAGTACTCGGGGGCGAGGGCGGTGATCAGTTCGTGGCCGTCGACGTTGCCGGTCTTCTTCACCTCCGCGTGGCCGACGTAGACCTCCTCGCGCCACAGTCCCCACACGTCGAACCTGCGCTGCGGGTAGACGTCGGTGAGGATGGCACGGAACAGCGTGCGGAGGTCGGCCTCCGGCACGCGTTCCTGGCCCATCCAGCGGCAGACCTCCTCGTCGCGCAGCAGGGCCACGAAGACGTCCTCGTCCTCGGGGCGGTAGGGCCGGAACGTGAGTCGTTCGGTGTGCAGGACCGGTGTCATGACGGCTCCTCAGGATGGGCGGACGGGCAGGACGGGGGCCGGGGTGCGGTTGCGGGACGCACCCCGGCCCGCCCTTCGTGGTCGTGCGGGACGCGTCAGGCTTCGGCGTTCTCCATGCGCTCCCGCAGGCTGCGCGGGCGCATGTCGGTCCAGACCTCGTCGACGTAGGCGGAGCACTCCGCCTCCGTGCCCTCCTTGCCGACGGGCTGCCAGCCGGCGGGCACCTCGACGTCGACGGGCCACAGCGAGTACTGCTCCTCGTCGTTGCGCAGCACCTGGTAGCGGGTGTTCTCGTCCATGTCTGTCGGTCTCGCTCTCTTGGGTCGGACGGGTGGCGGGAAACGGGCTGGTGGTGGGGTGTCCGGCGGTGGGGCGCGGGCCGCGGGGCGGGGCGTCACCGGTTGTTCCGGGCGTGGTGGGCGATGTGGCGCAGGGCCTCGGCGAAGTCGTCCGCGACACGTCGCACGGTCTCCGTGGCGTGGAGGGCGGGCCGGTGGTGCCAGGTGAAGGACAGCCGGCCGCCCTGCACCGCGCCGACCACCTCCAGCGGGTGGGAGCCGCTGTCGCGCGGGTCGTGGTGCCGGCCGAACGAGCCGTGCTCGGCACGGACCAGGCCGTCGCCGGGGCTCTCCGGGCGGGCGTCCCACTGGCCGAGGTAGTTGAAGACGACCTGCCCGTGCGCGGCCCGTCCGAGCCGCTCGCGCACCTCGGGCGGCCCGAAGGTGCGCAGCGCGCCGAAGCCCAGGCCGTTGCCGGGCACGGCGCGCAGTTGTCGGCGCACCGACTTCACCAGGGTCCGCCAGTCCCGGCCGGGGCCGAGGTCGGCTGCTTCGGGCACCTGGAGGGCGACGGGGTGGACGGTGGTGAACCAGCCGACCGTGCGGGACAGGTCCACGTCGTCGAGGACGTCCTCGCGGCCGTGTCCCTCCAGGTCCAGGCGGACCTCCTCGCGGCCGGTCCAGCGGGCCAGGGCCAGGGCCAGGGCGGCGAGCAGCACGTCGTTGACGCGGGTGCGGTAGGCGGTCGGCGCGGCGCGCAGCAGTGCCTCGGTGTCCGCCTCGTCCAGTGCGACGGTGAGCGTGTCGACGAGGCCCGTCTCCGGCCCGGTCGGTATCCCGGTCGGCAGCGGCTCGGCGTCGACCGCCCGCTCCCAGTAGGGCAGTTCGTCGTCGAGGGCTCCGGCCGCGACGTGTGCGGCGAGGCCTCGGGCCCAGTCGCGGAAGGAGGTGGTGCGTTCGCCCAGCGCGACGGGCTCGCCCTGGACGGCCTGCCGGTAGGCGGCTTCCAGGTCGTCGCGCAGGATGCGCCAGGACACGGCGTCCACGACGAGGTGGTGGGCGACCAGGAGGAGGAAGGCGGGCCGGCCGGCGTCCCCGGTGAACAGGGCCGCCCGCAGCAGCGGGCCGCGCGCCAGGTCGAAGCCGGTGTGCAGGTCGTCGGCGGCCTTCTCCATCGCCGCGTCGGCCTCGGCGGAGGCCGGCCCGCTCAGGTCGTGGCGGTTCAGGAGCCGGTCGCGGCCGGTGTCGGACGGCGGCGGGTTGAACTGGCGCCGGCCGCCTTCGTCCTCGGTGAAGCGCATGCGCAGGGCGTCGTGGTGGTCGAGCAGGGCGTTCAGGGCCGTTTCCAGGGCGGCGGCGTCCGGGTGGGCGCCGAGTTCCAGCAGCAGCGACTGGTTGAAGTGGCTGTGGCTGGCGCGCGGGCTGGTCAGGAACCACTCCTGGATGGGGGTGAACGGCACGTCTCCGCTCACCGGGCCGTCACCGGAGTGCTGAGGTGCGCCGGTGACGACGGTGGCCAGTTCGGCGACCGTCTGGTGGGTGAACAGGTCGCGGGTGGCCAGGTGCAGTCCGTCCCGCCGCAGCCGTGACACGACCTGCATGCTGAGGATGGAGTCGCCGCCGAGGTGGAAGAAGTTGTCGTGCGCGCCGACGTCCGCCACGCCGAGGACGTCGGCCCAGATGCGGGCGATGCGGCGTTCGGTGTCGGTGCGCGGTGCCGTGCGCGGCCCGGCGGCGGTGTGCGTGGGGCCGGGTTCGGGCAGGGCGCCGCGGTCGGTCTTGCCGTTGGGGGTGAGCGGCAGGCGCTCCAGCGGCACGAACGCCGACGGGATCATGTGCGGCGGGAGCAGCCCGGCGAGGTGGTCGCGCAGTTCCGGCACCGGCAGTTCCTGAGTGGTGCCCTCGGCGGGCACGACGTGGGCCACGAGCCGTCCGCCGGACCGGCCGTCCGCGTCGGTCCCGCCGCCGCGTACGGTGACCACCGCGTCGCGCACCCGCGGGCTGCGGCGCAGCGCGCTCTCGATCTCTCCGGGCTCGATGCGGAAGCCGCGCAGCTTGACCTGGTCGTCGGCGCGTCCGGCGAAGCTCAGTTCGCCGGCCGCGTCCCAGCGGACCAGGTCGCCGGTGCGGTACATCCGCTCCCCCGGCGCGCCGAACGGGTCGGCGACGAAACGCGAGGCGGTCGGGCCGGGCCGGTTCAGATAGCCGCGGGCCAGTCCGGGGCCGGCCACATGCAGTTCGCCGGTGACGCCGGGTGGGACCGGGCGCAGGGCGGCGTCGAGGACGTGGACGCGGGTGGCGGCGGCCGGGCGGCCGATCGACGGGGCGCCCGTGCCGGGGGCGAGGGGGCCGGTCCAGGTGGCGACGACGGTGGCCTCGGTCGGGCCGTACGAGTTGATCATGCGTCGGCCGGGTGCCCACCGTTCGACGAGGTGGGCCGGGCACGCCTCGGCGCCGACGATGAGGGTGCGCAGGTGCGGCAGGGCGTCGGCGGTCTCGGGGGCGACCGTGGCCAGGGCGGCCGGTGGGATCAGCGTGTGGCTGATGTGCCGCTCGGTGAGGACCTGGGCGAGCCGCTCGCCGACGAGTGGGCCTTCCTCCCCGGTGACGAGGGTGGCTCCGGCGAGCAGGGACACGCACAGCTCCAGCACGGAGGCGTCGAAGCTGGGCGAGGCGAACTGCAGGACCCGGTCGCCGGGGCCCGCGTCGTAGCGGTCGGCGGCGGCCGCGGCGAAGGCGGCCAGGCCGCTGTGCGTCACCGTCACGCCCTTGGGTGTGCCGCTGGAACCGGACGTGTAGATCACGTATGCCGGGTGGGCGACGGTCAGCGCGGCCGTGCGGTCGGTGTCCGTGGGGGCGGTGTCCGGCCCGTCCGCGTCCCGTACGGCGGCGGGGTCGTCCAGGACGAGCCGGGCGCCCGCGTCGCGCAGCATGAACTCCCGTCGCTGCTCGGGGTAGTCCGGGTCGACGGGCAGGAAGGCACCGCCGGCCTTGGCCACGGCGAGCTGGGCCACCACCGTCTCCGCGCCGCGGGGCAGGGACAGCGCCACGACCCGCTCGGGTCCCACGCCCCGAGCGATGAGCCGGTGCGCCAGCCGGTTGGCGGCGCGCTCGACCTGCGCGTACGTCAGCTCGCGGCCGTCGGCGTCGGCCAGGGCCACGGCGTCGGGCGTGCGGGCGGCCTGTTGTTCGAACAGCTCCGGCAGCGTCGCCTCCGGTACCGGGCGGGCGGCGGGGCGCCCCTGGTCGAGGACGGCCTTGAGCGTCTCGTCGGTGGCGAGGGGCAGGGCGCCCACGGGCCGGTCGGGGTCGTCGGCGACGGCGGTCAGGAGCGTGCCGAGCTGGTCGGCCATCCGTTCGGCGGTGGCCGCGTCGAACAGGTCGGTGTTGTAGGTGAGCAGGCCGTGCAGTTCTCCGGCGGGGGTCTCGGCGAACTCCAGGGTGAGGTCGAACGCCGCGTGCCGCAGGTCCGTGTCGACGTCGGTGACCTCGATGCCGGGCAGGTCGAGGTCGGCGGCCGGGATGTTCTGCAGCACCACCATGACCTGGAACAGGGGGGTGCGGCTGGTGTCGCGGACCGGCTGCACCTCGTCCACCACCCGCTCGAACGGCGCCTCCTGATGGGCGAAGGCGTCCCGTACGGTCCCGCGCACCTCGGTGAGGAACTCGGGGAAGGGACGGTCGGGTTCGACGCGGGAGCGCAGGACGAGGGTGTTGACGAAGAACCCGACGAGGTTCCGGGTCTCGGCGCGGTCGCGGCCGGAGGTGACCGTGCCGACGGTGATGTCCCGGCCGCCGGTCAGACGGGCCAGGTAGGTCTGCGCGGCGGCGACCAGCGTGGTGAACAGGGTGGCCTGCCGGTCCCGGCCCACCTGGACGAGGCGGCGGGTCGTGCCGCGCGGCAGGACGAGGCGCACGGTGGCGCCGTCGTGGGTGCGCACCACCGGACGCGGCCGGTCGGTGGGCAGGTCCAGCGTTTCCAGACCGGTCAGGTGCTCCTTCCAGTACGCGAGGTGTTCGTCCGTGCCGCTGCCGCGCTGCCAGTGGGCGTAGTCGGTGTACTGCACCGGCAGTGGCGGCAACTTCCCTTCGTCCGGGCCCAGTTCGGTCCGGTAGAAGTGGGCGAGATCGCCGGTGAGCACTCCGGTGGACCAGCCGTCGGTGACGATGTGGTGCAGGGTCAGCGTCAGGACGTGCTCCTCGTCCGAGAGCCTGATCAGCCCCGCGTGCAGCAGCGGGCCGCGCCGCAGGTCGAACGTGCGGGCACGCTCGGCCTTCAGCAGCTCCTCCAGCCGGGCCGCCCGGTCGGTCCGTGCCGTTCCCGACAGGTCGTGCAGCGGCAGCGGCACGTCCGGCGCCGGATGGACGATCTGCACGCCGTGGCCGTCCACCGTGTCGAAGGTGGTGCGCAGCGCCTCGTGCCGCTCGACCAGGGCGCGCAGGGCCGCGGTGAGAGCGGGCACGTCGAGCCGGCCGCGCAGGCGCAGGGCAAGCGCGGTGACGTACTCTCCGCTGCCCGGCGCGAACTCCTCCAGGAACCACAGGCGTTGCTGGGCGTACGACATCGGGGCGGGCGTGTCACGGGGGACCGGGACGATCGCGGTGGGCGCGGCGTCGCCGGACGGCTCCGCGGTGAGCAGGGCGGCGAGGGCGGCGGGGGTGGGGTGGGTGAACACCGCGCGCGGTGACAGGTCGGTGCCGAACGCCTCGGACAGGCGGGCGGCCAGCCGGATGCTGAGGATGGAGTCGCCGCCCAGCTGGAAGAAGTCGTCCTCCACGCCGGGCCGCCGCACGGACAGGACCTCCGCGAAGACGTCGGCGGTGCGCCGCTCGGCGTCGGTGCGCGGCGCGGTCGGCGCACCCTGCCGGTCGCCGCTCGCGGGCTCCGGCGCCAAAAGCGCCGCCCGGTCGACCTTGCCGTTGCCGCTGAGCGGCAGCGCGGGCAGGGCGACGAACGCCGAGGGCACGAGGTGGTCGGGGAGCGAGCGCCGGGCGAACTCCCGCACGGCCGTGAGGTCTTCGGTGCCGACCACGTAGGCCACCAGGCGCCGGCTGCCGGGCCGGTCCTCGCGGGCCAGCACCGCCACGTCCGCGACGCCGGGATGCGCCGCGAGGGCCGCCTCCACCTCGCCGGGTTCGACGCGGAAGCCGCGGATCTTCACCTGGTCGTCGGCGCGGCCCAGGAACTCGACCGTGCCGTCGGGGCGGCGGCGGGCCAGGTCGCCGGTGCGGTACATGCGCGTGCCGGGCGGGCCGGCGGGGTCGGCGAGGAAGCGGGCGGCGGTGTCGCCGGGACGGCCCAGGTAGCCGCGTGCCACGCCCTCGCCGGCGAGGTACAGCTCGCCGGCGCAGCCCGGCGGTACGGGCCGCAGACGGCCGTCGAGGACGTGGACCCGCAGGTCGTCGAGCGGGTGGCCGATGGGCACGGTGTCCGGGACGGCCGTCGCGTCGGTGAGCGCGAAGGACGTCGCGAACGTCGTCGTCTCGGTGGGGCCGTAGCCGTCCACGACGGTCAGGCCGGGGCAGGCGGACAGCACGCGGCGTACGGCCGCGGCGGGCACCACGTCGCCTCCGGTCCACACCTGGCGCAGGCCGGCGAAGCAGTCCGGCGCGTCCTGCGCCAGCAGCCGGAAGAGGCCGGCGGTCAGCCACAGCACGCTCAGGCCGCCGTCGCGGACCAGGTGCCGCAGCAGAGCCGCGTCCACGGGCCGAGGCGGTGCCACGACCACGCAGCCGCCGCCCAGCAGGGGCGCCCACACCTCGAAGGTGGCGGCGTCGAAGGCCACCGGGGAGTGCAGCAGCACCCGGTCGCACACCTCGCCGGTGAAGCGGCTGTCGGTGGCGAGGGCGGCCACGTCACGGTGGCGTACCGCGACCGCCTTGGGCTCGCCGGTCGACCCGGAGGTGAACATCACGTAGGCCAGCCGGTCGGCGTCCGCGGGTACGGCGGCGGGCGCGCCCGGCACGGGAGTGCGTGCGGCGGCGACGTCCGCGGCGGTCAGAGCGGCCGTCGCGCCCGCCCGCTCGATCAGCGTGCGGCGTCGCTCCTCGGGGGCGCGGGCTTCCACCGGCACGTAGGCGCCGCCCGCCTTGAGGACGGCGAGCTGGGCGACGACGAGTTCGGCGCAGCGGTCCATCAGCAGCGCCACCCGGTCCTCCGCCCGCAGGCCGCCGGCGAGGAGCCGGGACGCCACGGCGTCGGACCACTCGTCGAGGCGGCGGTACGTCAGCTCCGTGTCGCCGTCGCACAGGGCGGGCGCGTCGGGGGTGCGGCGGGCCTGCTCGGCGAACAGCTCGACGGGGCTGCGCGGCGCCGTCTGTCGGATGGTGGCGTTCCACCGCTGAAGCAGGGCGCGGTCGTCCTCGGTCAGCAGCCGCAGGCCGGTCGCGTCCGTGTTGGCCTCGATGCCGTCGGCGAGGGCGGTCAGGACGACCGCGAGCCGGGCCGCGAGGCGTTCGGCCGTGTCCGCGTCGAACAGGTCGGCGTCGTAGGCGAGGTCGATGCCGAGCCGGTCGCCGAGGTGGGCGCGCAGGCACAGCGGGAAGGTCGGCGCGTCGTCGGCCCGCACCTCCTCGACGTGCACGCCCGTGCGGGCCGTGGCGGACTCGTCGACGGGGTAGTTCTCGAAGACCACCATGCTGTCGAACAGCGCCTCGCCCACCGGGACCTCGCTCAGCGCCTGAATGCGGGGCAGCGCGAGGAAGTCGAAGCGCCGCGCGTCGCTCTGCCGCTCCTGCACGCCCCGCAGCCAGGACGCCACTCCCCCGCCCGTGACGCGGATCCGGGTGGGCACGGTGTTGATGAACATGCCGATCATCGCCTCCACGCCCGGCAGTTCGGCCGGACGCCCGGAGACGGTCGTGCCGAACACGACGTCGTCGCGTCCGCCGTGGCGGGCCAGCAGCAGCGCCCAGGCGCCCTCGATCACGGTGTTCACCGTCAGCCCGGCCCGTGCCGCCGTCTCCCGCAGCCGCGCCGATACGGGCTCGTCCAGCTGCCGGTGCACCGTGGCGGCGGCGCGGGCGCGGTGTGCCTCGGCCGGTGCGCGGTCGTACGGCAGCGGGGTGCGGGCCGGGAAGCCGGCGAGGATGTCGGCCCAGTACGCCTCGGCCGCGTGCTCGTCCTGGTCGTGCAGCCAGTGCAGGAAGTCGGAGAACGGGCGCCTGACCGGCGCGGGCGCTTCGCGGTCGCCGGTGAGCGCGGCGTAGCGCTCGCACACCTCGGTGAGCAGCTGCCCGGTGCTCCAGCCGTCCAGGATCAGGTGGTGGGAGGACCACAGCAGCAGGATCTCGTCGCCGGGCAGCGCGGCCAGGGTGATGCGGGTGAGGGGTGCGGTGGTGAGGTCCATGCCCGCCGTGCGGTCGGCGGCCAGCAGTTCCTCGGTCTCCCCCGCGCGTCGCTCGGGCGTCAGGTGCCGCCAGTCCAGGTGGGTGACGGGCAGCTCCACGCGGTGGCGGACGACCTGGACCGGGTGCGGCAGGCCCTGCCAGTGGACGCTGGTGCGCAGGGCCTCGGTGCGGTCGGCGACCTGCTGCCAGGCCGCGGCGAAGGCCCGCGGGTCGGCCACCCCGGACAGCCGTACGGCCGTCCGGTCGAAGTAGGCGCCCGCGGTGTCCACCAGGCCGTGGAAGAGCATCCCGGCCTGCAGGGGCGTCAGCGGCAGGACGTCCGCCACGTGCCGGCCGTCGCCCACGAGGCGGTCCAGTTCGCTCTGGCCGAGCCCGGCGAGCGGGAAGTCCGACGGGGTGCGGCCGCCCGCGTCCGGGCGTGCGCAGTGGGCCGCGATGTCGCGCAGCGCCGCGCACATCCCGTCGGCGAGCTCGCGGACGGTGGATTCGTCGTAGACGGCCGGTGGGTAGGTCCAGCCGAGTTCGAGGCGGCCGTCTTGGACCACGCCGGTGATGTCCAGCAGGTAGGGGCGGGGTGCGTCGGGGTCGGTGTCGGAGCCGGCCGGGGGCAGGGCGGCGCCGTAGAGGCCGCTCCGGCTCCCGTTGACGTCCCACTGCCCGTGGTAGTTGAAGCCGACCCGCGGTGCCGGGGCGGCGGCCAGGGGGCTGTCGGGCAGCAGGTGGCGCAGCGCGCCGTGGCTCAGGCCGTGCAGCGGCACCGCGCGCAGTTGCTCCTTGACCGAGCGCAGGGTGTCGTGCCAGCCGGCGTCGGGGGCGACGTTCAGCGCGAGGGGGAACTCGGCGGTGAACCAGCCGACCGTCCGGGAGAGGTCCACGTCGTCGAAGAGGTCCTCGCGGCCGTGGCCCTCCACGCCGACCAGCACGGTGTCGCGCCCGCACCAGCGGGCCAGGGTGCGGCCGAGGGCGTTGAGCAGGACGTCGTTGACCTGGGTGCGGTAGACCTCCGGGACCCGGCGCAGCAGGGCCTCGGTCGTCTCCGGCTCCAGCTGCACGGTGACCGTGGCGGCGGTGCCGTGGGTGTGGGGGCCGGGCCGGCCCGGGGGCAGGTCGGCGGGGGCCGCCGCGGTGCGCTCCCAGTAGGGGAGGTCGCCGTCCAGGGCGCCGGAACGGGTGTGCGCCTCCAGCCGGACCGCCCAGTGGCCGAACGGGGTTCCGGCCGGGGGCAGTTCAATGGGACGTCCGTCCGCGGCGCAGCGGTGGGCGGTCTCCAGGTCGGCCAGCAGGATCCGCCAGGAGACGCCGTCGACGACCAGGTGGTGCACGGTGAAAAGGAGTTGGGCGGGCAGGTCCGGGCCGCGGTCGAGGAGCAGGACGCGCACCACCCGGCCCTCGGCCGGGTCGAGGGACGCCCGGGCCGCGTCCGCGGCGCGCCGCACCTCGGCCTCCAGCGCGGGGCCGTCCAGACCGGTCACGTCGTGGTGGGTGAGGATGCCGTCCGGGACGTCCGGCAGGACTTCCTGGCGCCGGCCGTCGTCGGTGCGGCGAAAGCGGGTGCGCAGGGCCGGATGGTGGCGGACGAGGGCGTCCACGGCGGGGCGCAGGGCGGATACGTCGGTGCCGGGGGTGAGTTCGATCCGCTGCGACATGGTGAAGCGCAGCGGGTCGTCGGCGCGGCGGCCGTCGAGGTACCAGCGCTGGATCGGCGTGAGCGGTGCCTCGGCGGGCGGAGCCGCGTCCGCCGCCGCGGATACCGTCTCGGTGACGCGGAGGGCGAGTTCGGCGACGGTCTGGTGGCGGAAGACGTCCTTGGTGGTCAGCGCCAGTCCGGCCCGGCGGGCCCGGGAGACGATCTGGATGCTGAGGATGGAGTCGCCGCCGAGCGCGAAGAAGTTGTCCCGCGCGCCCACCCGTTCGGTCCGCAGGACGTCCGCCCAGATCGCGGCCAGCGTCTCCTCGGTGCCGGGGCGCGGTGCCACGTACGTCGTGGCGGGGTCGGGCTGCGTGGGCGGGGCGGGCAGGGCGCGCCGGTCGGTCTTGCCGCTGCTGGTGCGCGGGATCCGCGCCAGCGGGACGAACGCGGCCGGCACCATGTGGTCCGGCAGGGTGCGCCGGAGCGCGAGGCGCAACTCGTCGGCGGTCGGGACGGCGTTCTGGGCGGGCACCAGGTAGGCCACGAGCATGAGCCGGCCCGCGTGCTCACGTGCCGTCACCACGGCCTCGGACACGTCCGGGTGGGCGAGCAGCGCGGCCTCGACCTCGCCGGGTTCGATACGGAACCCGCGGATCTTGATCTGCTCGTCGGCACGGCCCAGGAACTCCAGCAGCCCTCGCTCGTCCCAGCGGGCGCGGTCGCCGGTGCGGTACATCCGCTGCCCCGGCGCACCGAACGGGTCGGCGAGGAAACGCGACGCGGTCAGGCCGGGGCGGCCCAGGTAGCCGCGGGCCACCTGCGCGCCGGCGAGGTACAGCTCGCCGGGCACGCCGGGCGGCACCGGGCGCAGGGCGCCGTCGAGGACGTGGGCGCGCAGGTTGCGGCCGGGACGCCCGATGACCGGCCGGTCCGGGTGGTCGGCGCAGCGCCCGTACGTGGCGTCGACGGTGCACTCGGTGGGCCCGTACATGTTGTACGCGGTGACGCCGAGGCCGGCGGCGGCGCACAGGTCCCGCCAGGTGTCGGGGCCCGTCGCCTCGCCGCCGACCAGCAGGACGCGCGGGTGGTGGCGGCCGGGTGCGAGGAGTCCGGCGGCGGTGAGTTCGCGCAGGAAGGACGGGGTGACGTTCACCAGGTCCAGGCCGCGTTCGGCGACCTGGGCGCAGAACGCGTCCGGGTCCAGGCGCACGTCCTCGTCGACGAGGTGGACCTCCTGCCCGAGGGCGAGCAGCAGCGGCCCCTCCCAGGAGGTGTCGAAGGAGAACGAGGCACTCAGCGCGGCGCGCAGCCGCCGCCCGTCCGCGGTGTGCGGTACGACGAGCCCTTCGCGGTGGTCGTGGCAGAGGTTGACCAGGTGGCGGTGTTCGACGACGACGCCCTTGGGGCGGCCGGTGGAGCCGGAGGTGTAGACGATGTAGGCGGCGTGGTCCGGGCGCAGCGGGGCCGGGCGGTCGCGGTCGGTGGGGTCGTGGGCGGGCAGCCGGTCCCACGGCGTGTCGCGCAGTGTGCCGGCGGTCAGCACGGTGTGCGGGGCCGCGTCCGCGAGGAGGTGGGCGACGCGTTCGGCGGGCAGGTCGGGGTCGAGGCAGAGGAGGGTGCCGCCCGCCTTGGCGACGGCGAGCACCGCCACCAGCAGGTCGGAGGTGCGCGGCAGCCGTACGGCGACCACCCGCTCGGGGGCGACGCCCTGGGCGACGAGGTGGTGGGCGAGCCGGTTGGCGCGCTCGTTGAGGGCGGCGAAGTCGAGCGTGGCGTCCCGTGCCACCAGGGCGGTGGCGTGCGGGGTGCGGGCGGCCTGCGCCTCGAACAGGGCGGGGAAGGTGGTGTCGGGGACCGCGAGCCGCGGCCCCTGCCAGTCGTGGAGCACCCGGCGCCGCTCGGCGGCGGTCATCAGTTCCAGCGCCCGCACGTCCCGGTCGGGGTCGTGCGCCGCGGCCTGAAGCAGCAGCCGCAGGCGGGCGGCCAGGCGCCGGACGGTGTCCTCGTCGAACAGGCCGGTGTCGTACTCCAGGTGGCCGGTGACGCCGCCGTCGCCCTCCACGAAGTCGAAGGCCAGGTCGAACGTGGCGTGCCGGACCGGCGGCACGACCGGCTCGACGTCCAGGTCCAAGAGCGCGGGGGCCTCGGCGCCCAGGTTGTGCAGGGCGACCATGACCTGGAACAGGGGGGTGCGGCTGGTGTCCCGCTCGGGCTGGAGGGCGTCCACCAGCCGCTCGAAGGGCACGTCCTGGTGGGCGAACGCCTCCAGGACGGTGCCGCGCACCTGCTCCAGCAGCGCGCGGAACGACGTGCCGGGGCGCACCCGGTTGCGCAGCACCAGCGTGTTCACGAACATGCCGACCACGTCGTGCAGTTCGGGGCGCTCACGGCCCGCGGTGACGGTGCCGACGGCGAAGTCGTCCTGGTCGGCCCAGCGGGACAGCAGGACCGTGCAGGCGGTCAGCAGCGTCATGTACAGGGTGGCGTCGGCCTCCCGGCCCCGCTCGCGCAGCCGGTGGGTCAGCTCGGCGGGCAGGGTGAAGGTCACCAGCGCGCCGTCCCGGGTCCGTACGGCGGGACGTGGCCGGTCGGTCGGCAGCTCCAGCGGGGGCACTGCGTCCAGCGTCTCGCGCCAGTGGGCGAGTTGGTGCTCGACGCGGTCGGCGCGAGCGCGCTGCCAGGCGGCGTGGTCGGCGTACCGGACGGGCAGTTGGGGCAGTTCGGGGCGGCGGCCCTCGTGTGCCGCCGCGTACAGCTCGCCCAGGTCCCGGCCGAGGACGCCGAGCGACCAGCCGTCGGTGACGATGTGGTGGATGGCGAGTACGAGGACGTGCTCGCCGTGCTCGCCGTGTTCGTCGTGCTCGTCGGTGGACTGGCGGGCCAGCCGGGCGCGCAGCGGCGGCCCGGCCGCCAGGTCGAAGGGCGTGGCGGCCTCGCGCTCCAGCAGCGCGTCCAGCGCCGCCCGCCCGTCCGGGGCCGTGGTGAGGTCGTCCACGGGCAGGTCGACCCGGTGCGGCGGATGCACCAACTGCCGGGCCTGTCCGTCCTGTTCGACGAACGTGGTGCGCAGCGCCTCGTGCCGCTCGACCAGGCCGTCCAGCGCGGCGCGCAGGGCGCTTACGTCTAGGGGTCCGCGCAGGCGGAGCACGGACAGCGTCGTGTACTCGGTGCTGCCGGGCTCGAACCGGTCGAGGAACCACAGGCGTTGCTGGGCGTACGACAGCGGCGCCGGGGTCTGCGGGGCGGTCGCCGGTATCACGTCGGCCCGCGGGACGGACGCGTCGTCGGCCGGTTCGCCGAGCTCGGCGGCCAGGGCCGCCACCGTGGGACGGGTGAACAGCAGCCTCGGGGAGACGTCGGGACCGAACGCGGCGCGCAGCCGGGCGGTGACGCGGACGGCGAGGATGGAGTCGCCGCCGAGCGCGAAGAAGTCGTCCCCGGCGTGCACCTCCTCGACCCCCAGTACGTCCGTCCAGGCGGCGGCGACCAGCCGTTCGGCGGGCGTGCGCGGCGGTGTCCGGTCGGTGCCGGCGGCGTAGCCGTCCGGTCCCGGCGCGGGCAGCGCGCGCCGGTCGAGCTTGCCGTTGACGGTGAGCGGCAGCGCGTCCATCGGCACATGGGCGGCGGGCACCATGTGGGCGGGCAGCAGGCGCTCCAGGTGGGCGCGCAGCTCGGCCGCCGCGGGGGTCGTGCCGCCGGAGCCGACGACGTGCGCCACGAGCCGGCGGGTGCCGGCGGCGTCCTCGAACACGCCGACCGCGGCCTCGGCGACACCGGGGTGGGTGTGCAGGGCCGCCTCGATCTCGCCGGGCTCGATGCGGTAGCCGCGGATCTTCACCTGGGCGTCCGCGCGGCCCAGGTACTCCAGGGTGCCGTCGGCCCGCCACTTCGCCCGGTCGCCCGTGCGGTACATGCGGCTGCCGGCCTGGCCGAAGGGGTCGGCGAGGAAGCGGGTGGCGGTGAGACCGGGGCGGCCGAGGTAGCCGCGGGCCAGGCCCTCGCCCGCCACGTGGAGTTCGCCGGTCGCGCCGGGCGGCACGGGTGCCAGGTCCGCGTCGAGCACGTACACCCGCAGGTCCCCGATGGCCGTGCCGATCGGGCCGGCCGGGCCCTCGGCGCAGGTGGCGGGGTCGAGCGGGGTGTGGGTGACGTGCACGGTGGTCTCGGTGATGCCGTACATGTTGACCAGCCGCGGGGTGGAGGCCGGGTGGCGCGTCCACCAGTCGGCGAGCCGGCCGACGTCCAGGGCCTCGCCGCCGAAGACCACCGTGCGCAGCGCGAGGCGGGCGCCGGTTTCGGGGTGTTCGGCGTCCGCGCGGATCAGCGGGTAGAACGCGGACGGCGTCTGGTTGAGGACGGTGACCCGCTCGTCCGCCAGCAGGCGCAGGAAGTCCTCCGGGGAGCGGGCTGTCTCGTCGGGCACGACGACGAGCCGGCCGCCGTGCAGCAGCGGGCCCCACAGTTCCCACACGGAGAAGTCGAACGCGTAGGAGTGGAACATCGTCCACACGTCGTCCGCGCCGAAGCCGAACCAGTGGCTGGTGCGGGTGAACAGCCGTACCACGTTGGCGTGCGGGATCACCACGCCCTTGGGGCGGCCGGTGGAGCCGGAGGTGTGGATGGCGTAGGCGGGGCTCTCCGGCAGCGGCCGGCGGGCCGGGGCGGGGCCGGTGGCCGGGCGGCCGGCGAGGTCGGCCTCCGTGTCCGGGGCGTCGAGGAGGAGGACGGGCACGTCGGTGCCGTCGGCCCGTGCCGCCGTGCCGGTCGTGGTCACCAGCGTCACCGGGGCGGCGTCGGCGAGGAGGTGGCCGATGCGTTCGGCGGGCGAGGCCGGGTCGATCGGCAGGTAGGCCGCGCCGGTCTTCAGCACGGCGAGGATCGCGACGACCTGGTCGCAGGAGCGGGGCAGGGCGAGGGCGACGAACCGCTCGGGCGCGGCACCGAGTTCGGCGAGCCGGTGGGCGAGCCGGCCCGCGCGGGCGTCGAGCGTCGCGTAGTCCAGACGCTCGGCTTGGCAGGTGACGGCGACGGCGCCGGGCGTGCGGGCGGCCTGCGCCTCGAACAGGTCCACCAGGGTCTCGTCGGGGCGGCCCTCTTCGGTACCGTTCCAGTCGGTGAGTATGCGCCGCCGTTCCTCGGCCGTCGGCCGGGCCAGGGCGCGCAGCGGCCGGTCGGGGCCGTCGGATATCTCGGTCAGCAGCAGGCACAGCCGGTCGGCGAGCGAGCGGACGGTCGCCGCGTCGAACAGGGCGGGATCGTAGGCGAGGTCGAAGCCGAGGCGTTCGCCGTGGTAGGCGCGCAGGACGAGCGGGTAGTTGGTGGCGTCGCGGGAGGTCACCTCGGCCAGCCGCACCCCGGAGCCGGCCGTGCGGGCCTCGTCGAAGGGGTAGTTCTCGAAGGCGACCATGCTGTGGAAGAGCGGGCTGCCGGACGGCACGTCGCTCAGCTGGGTCAGCTCGGCCAGCGACACGGCCGCGAACCGCCTCGACTCGGCCTGGGCTTCCTGCAGTTCCCGCAGCCACGCGCCGGCCGTGCGCCCGGCGTCGACGCGTACCCGGGTGGGCACGGTGTTGATGAACATGCCCACCATCGACTCGACGCCGGGCAGGTCGTCGGGCCGGCCGGAGACGGTGGTGCCGAACACCACGTCGTCCTCGGCGCCGTACCGGGCCAGCAGCAGCGCCCAGGCGCCCTGCACGACCGTGTTGAGGGTGAGTCCGGCGTCACGTGCGGTGCGCGCCAGCCGGGCCGACGCCTCGTCGTCCAGGCCGGCCACGTGGACGTCCGCGGAGCGGGCCAGGTGGGCCTCGCGCAGGGGGCGGTCGGCCGGCAGCGGGGTGGGTGCGGTGAAGCCGGAGAGGACGCCTCGCCAGTGCGCGCGGGCGGCGTCGGGATCCTGCTCGGCGAGCCAGTGCACGTAGTCGCCGAAGGGGCGCCGTACCGGCGGCCGGGACTCGGCGCCGGCGGTGAGTGCCGCGTACTCCTCGCACACCTCGGTCAGCACCTGGGCCAGGCTCCAGCCGTCCAGGATCAGGTGGTGGGAGGTCCACAGCAGGTGCAGCCGCGCGTCGGGCAGCCGGACCAGGGTCAGCCGCATCAGCGGCGCGGCGGCGAGGTCGATGCCGCGGGCCAGGTCGTCGGCCCGCAGCCGGGCGAGTCGCTCGGCGCGCTCGGTCTCGTCCAGGTCCCGCCAGTCGAGGTGGGTCACCGGCACCCGCACGTCCCGGCGCACGACCTGGAGGGGCACCGGTACGTCCTCCCAGACCACGCAGGTGCGCAGGGCGGGGGTGCGCTCGGTGACGCGCTGCCAGGCCGCGGCGAGGGCGTGCGGGTCGGCGACGCCGTCCAGCAGGAGCACCGCCTGGTCGACGTAGACGTCGTCGGGGCCGCCGACCAGGCGGTGGAAGAGCATGCCCTCCTGGAGCGGGGTCAGCGGCAGGACGTCCTCCACGTCGCGCCCGTCGCCGGCCAGCCGGTCCAGGCGGTCCTGGTCGAGGCGGGCCAGCGGGAAGTCGGACGGGGTGCGGCCGCCCGCGTCGGGGCGGGCGCAGTGCCCGGCGATCGCGGCGAGCGCGCGGGTCATGCCGTCGGCGAGGGTGCGGACGGTGCCCTCGTCGTGCACCTGGTCGCTGTAGTGCCAGGTGATCTCCAGTTCGCCGCCGGCGACCACGGCGGAGATGTCCAGCAGGTGGGCCGGCGGCTCGCCGGCGGCGATGTCACGGCCGGGCGCCTCGCCCGCCGGGGCGAAGTCCCGCCCGTCGCCGGCCTCCCACTGGCCGTGGTAGTTGAAGCAGACCTGCGGCAGCGGCAGGTCCCGCAGGGCGCGGGCGGCCGGGTCGGGCGAGCCGAGGCGGGCCAGGGCCTCGTAGCCGAGGCCGTGCCGGGGAACGGCCCGCAGCCGCTCCTTCACCGTCTTGAGGGTCGTGCCCCAGTCGGGCGCGTCGGACGGTCCGGCGGGCGCGAGGGTGACGGGGTACTGGGTGGTGAACCAGCCCACCGTGCGGGACAGGTCAAGGGTGTCGTCCTCGCGGCCGTGGCCCTCCAGGGTGACGGTCACCCGCCCGGTGCCCGTCCAGTCGGCGAGGACCCGGCTCAGCGCGCTGAGCAGCACGTCGTTGACCTGTGTGCGGTAGACCGCGGGCACCTGGCGCAGGAGGGCGTCGGTGGTGGCGCGGTCCACGCGGGTGCGCAGGGTGCGGACCGAGCCGGCGAGCGGGGTGCCGGGGCGGTCCACGGGCAGCGGGGTACGGGGTTCGGCGGCCTCGGCCGCCCAGTGCGGCAGGTCGGCGTCGAGGTCACCGGCGCGTACCCGGCGGGACAGGTGCGCGGCCCAGTCGGCGAACGGCGTGGAGACGGGCTCCAGTTGGACCGGGTCACCCTGGGCCGCCTGCCGGTAGGCCTGTGCGAGGTCGGCGAGGAGGATGCGCCAGGAGACGCTGTCCACCGCCAAGTGGTGTGCGGCGACGAAGAGTTGGGGGCGCTCGCCGGAGCGGGACAGCAGGGCGGCGCGCAGCAGGGTGCCGGTTTCCGGGTCGAGGGCGGCGCGGGCGGCCTCGGCGGCCTCCTCGCGCGCGGCCCTCAAGTCGGCGGCGCGGGAGAGGTCGTGGCGGGAGAAGTCGTGGCGGGAGAGCAGGCCGGTGACCGGGCCGTCGTCGGCGTGCTGGCGCCAGGTGTCCCCCGAGCGGACGAAGCGGGTGCGCAGCGCGGGGTGGTGGGCGACCAGTGCTTCCAGGGCGCGCTCCAGGGCCGGCTCGTCCAGGTCGTGCGGCAGGTCCAGCAGCATCGACATGCTGAAGTGCCGCAGCGGGCCGTGCGTGGCGAAGAACCACTCCTGGACCGGCGTCAGCGGCGCCGGGCCCTCCTCGCGCGGCCGCCGGGGCGCGGGCACGTCGGCGGTCCGCGGGGACGCGGCGGCGGCGAGGTCGGCGACGGTCTGGTGGCGGAAGACGTCCCGCGAGGTCAGGTCGAGGCCGGCCGCGCGGGCGCGGGAGACGGCCTGGATGCTGAGGATGGAGTCGCCGCCCAGCTCGAAGAAGTTGTCGGTCACGCCGACCCGGCGCACGCCCAGCACCTCGGCCCAGATGCGGGCGAGGGTCTCCTCCTGCGGGGTGCGCGGGGCGACGAACTCCTTGTCGCGCTCACCGCCGTCGAGGTCGGGTGCGGGCAGGGCACGCCGGTCGACCTTGCCGCTGACGGTCATCGGCAGGGCGTCGAGCACGGTGAAGGTGGACGGCACCATGTGGTCGGGCAGCACGCGCCGGCAGGCCGCCCGCACGTCGGCCGCGGTGAGCCGCGCGTCGTGGCCCGCGGGGACGAGGTAGGCGGCGAGCCGGGTGTGGCCGCGCGGGTCGGTGACGGCGACGACCGCGGCGGCGGCGACCTCGGGCCGGTCCGTCAGGGCCGCCTCGACCTCGCCGGGCTCGATGCGGTGGCCGCGCACCTTGACCTGGTCGTCGGCGCGCCCCAGGTGGTCCAGGCGTCCGTCGGCGGTCCAGCGGGCCAGGTCACCGGTGCGGTACATGCGGGTGCCGGTCGGGCCGAACGGGTCGGGCAGGAACCGTGCGGCGGTGAGCCCCGGCCGGTCGGCGTAGCCGCGCGCCAGTTGCACGCCGGCCAGGTACAGTTCGCCGCCGACTCCGGGCGGCACGGGCCGGAGCCGGTCGTCGAGGACGTAGGCGCGCACATTGGCGAGCGGCCGGCCGACGGTCGGACGGCCGTCGCCCCCGATGCGGCAGGCGAGGGCGTCGACCGTGCACTCGGTGGGCCCGTAGAAGTTGTACGCGGCCACGTCCCGCCGCTGCGCCAGCTCCCGCCACAGGCCGGGCCCGACGGCCTCGCCGCCGAGCATCAGCACCCGGGGGTGGTGGCGCGGGTCGGTGAGCAGTCCGGCGGGCAGCAGTTGGCGCAGGTGGGTGGGGGTCAGGTCGAGGAAGTCGATGCGGTGCTCGACGACGTACTCGACCAGCGCGGCGGCGTCCAGCCGGGTCGTCTCGTCGACCAGGTGCAGCGGGTGGCCGTCGGCCATCAGCAGCACGCCCTCCAGTGAGGTGTCGAAGGAGAACGACGCCGTCAGCGCCACCCGCAGCGGTCCGCCGCCCGCCTCGGCGACGAAGCCCTCGCGATGGCCCGCCAGGAGGTTCGCCAGGGACCTGTGGGTCACGATGACGCCCTTGGGGCGGCCGGTGGAGCCCGAGGTGTGGAGGACGTAGGCGGTGGTGTCGGGGTGCGGTGGGGCGAGCCGGTCGGGGGCCGTGTCGGGGACTTCCCGCAGCGCGGCTTCGTCCAGGACGAGCGCCGGCCGGGCGTCGTCCAGCAGGAACCGCACCCGGTCCTCGGGCAGCGCGGGGTCCAGGGGCAGATAGCCGGCGCCGGCCTTCCAGACGGCGAGGATCGCCACGATCATGTCGGCGGTGCGGGGCAGCCCGAGGGCGACCAGGCGCTCGGGGCCCGCGCCGCGCGCGACCAGGTGGCGGGCCAGCCGGTCGGCGCGGGCGTCGAGCGTCGCGTAGTCCAGGTGTACGTCCCCGGCGACCAGGGCGGTGGCGTGCGGGGTGCGGGCGGCCTGCCGCGCGAACAGCTCGGGCAGGGTCTCCTCGGGCACGGGCCGCGCGGTCGCGTTCCAGTCCCGCGTCACCTGCCGCGTCTGCCGGGGCGAGAGCAGGGGCAGGGCGCCGAGCGGCCGGTCCGGCTCGGCGGCGGCGCCGTCCAGCGTGCGCAGCAGCTGGTCCGCCATGCGCTCGGCGGTGGCCGCGTCGAACAGGTCGGTACGGTACTCCAGCAGGCCGGTCAGCCCGTCCCCGTCCGGGACGAACTCCACGCTCAGGTCGAACGTGGCGGCCCGCCGGGGCACGGCGACCGGGGCGGTGGCCAGACCGTGCGGGTCGGGTGCGGCGGGCGGCGCGGGGTGCAGCAGGACCATCACGTCGAACAGGGGGTTGCGGCCCGCCTCCCGGGTCGCGCCGACGGCCTCCACCAGCCGCTCGAACGGGGTGTCGCCGTGTGCGAAGGCGTCGTTGACGATGTCCGCGGCGGCGGCCAGCAGGTCGCGGAAGGAACCGCCGGTCTCGACGCGGGTGCGCAGCACGACGGTGTTGACGAAGAAGCCGACGGCCCGTTCCAGGTCGGTGCGCCCGCGTCCGGGGGTGAGCGAGCCGACGGTGATGTCGTCCTGCCCGGACCAGCGGGCCAGCAGTGCCTGGCAGGCGGCGACCAGGGCGGTGAACAGCGTGGTGTGCCGCTCGGCCGCGAGATGCTTCAGCCGGGCCGTGGTGGCCGCGGGGACGGTGAAGGTGTGCACCGCGCCCGCGCCGGACTCCTCGCCGCGGCGCGGCCGGTCCAGCGGCAGCTCGGGCGCCACCACCCCGGACAACCGCTCTTTCCAGTGCGCCAGTTGACGTTCCAGCCGGGTCCCGGACAGTTGCTCGCGCTGCCAGACGGCGAAGTCCGGGTACTGCGTGGCCACCGGCGGCAGCGCGGGCCGCGCGCCCCGCGCGAGGGCGTCGTAGGCGGCGCACAGCTCCTCCAGCAGCACGCCCATCGACCAGCCGTCGGTGACGATGTGGTGGGCCGTCAGCAGCAGGACGTGCGCGTCGGGCGACTCCCGCAGCAGCAGGGCGCGCAGCAGCGGTCCGGTCCGCAGGTCGAAGGGGCGCTCGTACTCGGCCAGGAGCAGTGCGTCCAGGTCCGCCGGCCCGTCGCCGGAAGCCGTCAGGTCCCGGACGGGCAGCGGGAACGGCCCGGCGGGGTGCACGGTCTGCGCGGGCCTGCCGTCGGTCTCCTGGAACGTGGTGCGCAGCGCCTCGTGCCGCCCCACCACGTGCTCCAGCGCGCCGGACAGGGCGGTGTGGTCGAGGGTTCCGGTGAGGCGCAGCGCGACCGCGCTGTTGTAGCGCGGGTCGCCGGGGCGCAGCCGGTCCAGGAACCACAGACGCTGCTGGGCGAAGGACAGCGGCAGCGGCCGGGTGCGGTCCGCGTGCGGGATGGTCTGCCGGGCGGGGGTGTCGGCGGCCTGTCCGGCGAGCCGGCGGCGGAGCACTTCCTGGAGGTCCTGCGGCAGGGCCTCGGCGCGGTTTCGCTTCGAAGACGTCATGGTTGTCCGGTCCTCACCGTTCTTCTCGGTCGCTGTCGCCGTGTGCGGCGTCTTCGAGTTCGCTCAGCACCTGTTCCTCCACCCGGTCCGCCAGGGCGGCGACGGTGCGGTGGACCAGGACGTCGCGGGGCGTGAGGGCCACGCCGAAGGTGTCGTTGGCGCGGGAGGCGATGAGCAGGGCGCGCAGGGAGTCGCCGCCCAGGGCGAAGAAGTCGTCCTCGGCGCCCACGGTGGTCCCCAGGGCCTCCTCCCACAGCGCGGCGACCGCCTCCTCGGTGGGTGTGCGGGGCGGCACGTGCCCGGCGGTCCGCTCCTGCGTGTCCGGGCCGGGCGCGGGCAGCGCGGCCCGGTCGGTCTTGCCGTTCTCCGTGAGCGGGAACCGCTCCAGCGTCACGAACGCCGAGGGCACCATGGGGCCGGGCAGGGTGCGGGCGGCGTAGGCCCGCAGTTCCGCGCCGGCGGGCGGCTCGGCGCCGGGCGCGACGAGCAGGTGGGCCACCAGGCGCACCAGCCCCGGTTCGTCCTCCCGCAGGCTCACCACGGCGTCCAGTACCGCCGGGTGGCGTACCAGGGTCGACTCCACCTCGCCGGCCTCGATGCGGTGGCCGCGCAGCGTGAGCTGGTGGTCGGTGCGTCCGAGGTAGTGCAGTTCGCCGCGGGCGTCGCGGCGGACCAGGTCGCCGGTGCGGTACATGCGGGTGCCGGGCGGTCCGAACGGGTCGGCGGTGAAGCGGGTCGCCGTCAGGCCGGGGCGGCCCAGGTAACCGCGGGCCAGGGCAGGTCCGGCGAGCCACAGTTCGCCGGGCACGCCGTCGGGGACGGGGCGCAGGCGCGCGTCGAGGACGTAGGCGCCGGTGGCGGGCAGTGCGCGGCCGATGGGCGGTGCGGAGCCGTCCGGTTCCAGCGGGTCGGACCAGGTGGCGACGACGGTCGCCTCGGTGGGCCCGTAGGAGTTGACCATGCGGTGGTGCGGCGCCCACCGGGCGACCGGTTCGGCCCGGCAGGCGTCCGCGCCGACCACCAGGGTGCGCAGGTCCGGCAGGGTGCCGGGGGTGTCCGGCGGGAGGGTGGCGAGCGCGGCGGGCGGCAGCAGGGTGTGCGTGATGCGCGCGGTGCGCAGGAAGCCGGCCAGTTCGGCGCCGAGCAGCGGGCCGGGCGGCGGTACGACGAGGGCCGCGCCGCTCGGCAGGGACATGCACAGCTCCAGCACGGAGGCGTCGAAGCTGGGTGTGGCGAAGGCCAGGACGCGGTCTGAGGCGCGGACCCGGTAGTGCGCGGCCTCGGCGGCGGCGAAGCCGGCCAGTCCGCGGTGGGTGACGACGACGCCCTTGGGGGTGCCGGTGGAGCCGGAGGTGTAGATGACGTACGCCGGGTCGTCGAGGTGGAGGGGGCGGACGCGGTCGGTGTCGGTGGGCCGGTGGCCGGGCGTGCCGTCGGGCGGCGCGGCGAGCAGGTCGGCGACCTCTTCTGCGGTGAGGGTGACGGCGGGGTCCGCGTCGCGCAGCATCAGCGCGACCCGCTCGGCCGGATAGCCGGGGTCCACCGGGAGGAAGGCGGCGCCCGTCTTGGCCACGGCCAGCTGGGCGAGGACCATGTCCGCCGAGCGCGGCAGGACCAGCGCGACGATGTCGCCGGGCCCCGCCCCGCGTGCGACGAGCCGGTGCGCCAGCCGGTTGGCGTGTTCCTCCGCCTCACCGAAGGTCAGCGGCGACTCCCCCGGGTCGAGGGCCGTTCGGTCGGGCCATCGGTCGACCGCGGCCTCGATCAGCGCGGGCAGCGTCGCCGGGGGCGCCGGCGGCAGCTGCGGGCGTGCGGGGCCGTGCAGCAGCCGGTGCCGTTCACCGGGCGGCAGCACGTCGACCGCGTGCAGTGGCGCCCGGTCGCCGGATGCGGCGAGGGCGGCCAGGGTGTGCGTCAGCCGGGCGGCCAGGGCGTGGGCCGTGGTCTCCTCGACGTACCGGGGGTCGTAGCCGAGTTCCACGCTCAGCTCGTCGCCGGGTGAGATCACCACGGTGAGCGGGTAGTTGGTCGCCTCGCGGGCGTCGAGGTCCCGGATGTGCACGCCGTGGGCGCCGGCGGTGGCGTCGCCCACGGGATAGTTCTCGAAGACCAGCAGGCTGTCGAACAGGGATGTCCCCGGGGGCAGTTCGCTCCACTGGTGCAGGTCCGTCAGTGGCGCGTGGTCGAAGCGCCGGTCCTCCGCGCGGGCGTCCTGGAGCTCTTGCAGCCACACGGCGCACGGCGTGGACTCGTCCACGGTGACCCGCGCGGGCAGGGTGGTGATGAACAGGCCGGTGATCGTGTCCGCGCCCGGCAGGCCGGCGGGCCGGCCGGAGACGGTGGTGCCGAAGCACACCTCCCGTTCGCCGCTCCAGCGCGCCAGCAGCAGCGCCCAGGCGCCCTGCACCAGCGTGTTGAGGGTGAGCCGGTGGCGGCGGGCGAAGTCCGTCAGCCGGGCCGTGCCGTCGGCGCCGAGCCGCCGGGACAGCCAGGTTCCCGACCGGGCGGCGGCGCCCGGGGCGGGCCTGCGATCGTACGGCAGCGCGGTGGGCGCGGCGTAGTCGGCGAGGGCGGCCTTCCAGTGTTCCTCGGCGGCGGCGGTGTCCCGGCCGGCCAGCCAGGCGGCGTAGTCCGCGAAGGGCCGCCGCTGCGGCAGCCGCGGCTCGCCGCCGGCGGCGAGCGCGGCGTGCGCGGCCATCACGTCGCCCAGCACGTGGAAGACGCTCCAGCCGTCCAGCAGGACGTGGTGGAAGGTCCACACCACGCGCACCTCGTCGGGGCCGATCCGGATCAGGGTGACGCGCAGCAGCGGGGGACGGTCCAGGGCGATGCCGCGGGCGCGGTCCTCGTCGAGCAGCCGCCGGAGTTCGGTGTCCCGCCGCGCCGGGTCCAGGCCGCTCCAGTCGAGTTCGGTGACGGGCAGGGTGACGTGGCGGTGCACGGTCTGGAGGGGGACCGGGACCTCGCCCGGGGCCACGGCGGTCCGCAGCACGGGCGTGCGGTCCACGACGTGCTGCCAGGCGGCCGCCAGCAGCCGGGGCTCGCGCACGCCGTCCGCGACGAAGGTGATCTGCTCGATGTACAGGCCCTCACCGGGCTCGTCCATGCCGTGCACGACCATGCCGGTCTGCGTGGGGGTGAGGGGGTAGACGTCCACCACGTCGCGCCCGTCGCCGGCGAGCCGGTCGACGGCCGCCTGGTCCAGTGCGGCGAGCGGGAAGTCCGACGGGGTGCGGCCGCCGGCGCCCGGCTCGGCGCAGTGCCGGACGATGCGCCGCAGCTCCTCCGCCGTCTCCTGCGCGAGGCGTGCGACGGTGTCGTGCCGGTGCACCTGCCGGGAGTACGACCAGGTGAACTCCAGCCGCTTGTCGGTGACCCGGCCGAGGACGTCGATGAGGTGCGGCCGGTCCGCCGAGCGGTCCATGCCGCCGGTCAGCCCGCCGTGGGGCGCGCGCAGCAGACCGCCCTCGGCCGCGTTCCAGTCCTGCTGTCCCAGGTAGTTGAAGCCCACCTGCGGCAGGCCGGGCAGCTCGTCTCCCGCCGTGGGGTGCAGGTGGCGCAGCGCGCCGTAGCCCACTCCCCCGCGCGGCACGGCCCGGAGGTTCTCCTTGACCGTCTTCAGCGCGGCCCTGAGGCCGGCGTCGCGGGGCACGTCGAGGCTCACGGGGAACAGGGTGGTGAACCAGCCGACGGTACGGGCGAGGTCGACGTCCTCGAAGAGGTCCTCGCGGCCGTGGCCCTCCAGTGCGACCACCACCCGGTCCTGTCCCGTCCAGCGGGCCAGGACCCGGCCGAGGGCACACAGCAGGACGTCGTTGACGCGGGTGCGGTAGGTGTCCGGCACGTCCTTCAGGAGCCGGCGGGTGTCCTCGCCGCCCAGGCTCACCGTCACGGTCTCCTCGTCGGCTGCGGTGTTGCCGCCGGTGAGGTCGGTCGGCAGGGCGGTGGGGAGCAGGCCGCTCCAGTGCGCGATCTCGTCGTCGAAGCCGCCGTCGGCGGTGTGCGCGGCCAGGCGCCGGGCCCAGGCGCGGAAGGAGGTCGTCTTCGCCCCCAGGTCGGGTGTCCCGCCGGCGCGCAGCGCCCGGTGTGCGGTGTCGAGGTCTTCCAGGATCACGCGCCAGGACACCGCGTCGACGACCAGGTGGTGGGCGGCCAGCAGCAGGACGGGCGGCCGGTGGTCGTCCGGGCGGCACAGGGCGGCCTTGAGCAGCGGCCCCTGTGCCAGGTCGAATCCGGCGCACAGGCCGGCGGCCACGGCGGCCGGCGCCGCGGGCGCGTCGTGCACCTCGAGGTGCGGCGGGGCGCCGGGCGGGGCGCCGTGCTGGCGCCACCGTCCGTCGCCGGCCGGTTCGTAGCGCATGCGCAGTGCGTCGTGCTGCTCCAGCACCGCCGCGAGGGCGGCGCGCAGCAGTGTCTCGTCGGTGTCGGACGCCAGCTCGAAGGAGACCGCCTGGGTGAAGCGGGCCGGGTCGCCGGTGAGGGTGTCGAACAGCCAGTGCTGTACGGGCGTGAGGGGGACGTCTCCGACGACCGGGCCCGGTTCGGCGGCGGCCGTCGGCGCGGCCGGGAACTCCTCGGCCGCCGCGGCCAGTTCGGCGACCGTCTGGTGCTGGAAGAGGTGCCGGGGCGTCAGCGCGAGTCCGGCGCGGCGGGCGGCGGAGACGATCCGGATGCCGAGGATGGAGTCGCCGCCGAGCGCGAAGTAGTTGTCCGTCGTGCCCACTTCGGGCACGCCCAGCACCTCGGTCCAGATCGCGGCGAGCGTCCGCTCGGTGGCGGTGCGCGGCGGCCGGGTGCCCTCCGTGGTGGTGGCCGCGGACCACACCGGTTCGGGCAGGGCCCGCCGGTCCAGCTTGCCGGTGGCGCCCAGCGGCAGCCGCTCCAGCGGTACCACGACCGCCGGAACCAGGTGGTCGGGCAGCGTCCGGGCGAGGAAGGCGCGCAGGTCGGCCGGTGCCGGGGTGTCGCCGCCACGCGGCACGGCGTAGCCCACGAGGCGCTTGTGGCCGTCGTGTTCCACGACCCGGGCGGCGGCCGCGGCCACCTGCGGGTGCCGGGCCAGCGCGGCCTCCACCTCACCGAGCTCGATGCGGAAGCCGCGCACCTTCACCTGGTCGTCGGTCCGGCCGAGGTACAGCAGGTCGCCGTCGGCCGTCCAGCGGACCAGGTCGCCGGTGCGGTACATGCGGCTACCGGGCGGGCCGAAGGCGTCGGCGAGGAAACGGGACGCGGTCAGGCCCGGCCGGTTCAGGTAGCCGCGGGCCACGCCGGTCCCGGCGAGGTACAGCTCGCCGGGCGCCCCGACGGGCACGGGGCGCATACGGGCGTCGAGGACGTAGGCGCGGGCGCCGCCGACGGGCCGGCCGATGGGCGGGACCCGGTCGGGGTCCGCCGGGTCGCAGGTGAAGGCGGTGGCGTAGACGGTGGCCTCGGTGGGGCCGTAGATGTTCATGACCCGGCAGCCGGGGATCGCCGCGCGCACCTGGCGGACGGCGCGGGCGGGCAGCGCCTCGCCGGCCAGGACGACGGTGTCGGCCGTGACCTGCACGGTGTCCTCGGCCAGCAGGCGGCCCAGGGCGGAGGGGACGGCGCTGAGCAGTCCCGCACGCCACGGCCCGGGCCGTTCGGCGAGGGCCAGCAGGTCGCGGACGACCTCGACGTGGCCGCCCGCCAGCAGCGGCGTCAGGATTTCGAACACCGACACGTCGAAGGTGAGCGACGTGGAGGCCACCACGTGGGAGAGCCCGCGGCCGGTGAACTCGGCGGCGGCCCAGTCGGTCAGCGCCACCACCGAGGCGTGGGAGACGACTACGCCCTTGGGCCGGCCGGTGGAGCCGGAGGTGTGAATGACGTAGGCGGGGTGGTCCGGCAGCAGCCCGCCGCGCCGCTCGCCGTCACCGACGCGGGCGGCGGACACGGCGGCCAGCCGCCCGGCGCAGGCCGCGTCGTCCAGGGCGATCCGCGTGTACGGACCGTCCGGCAGCCGCGCGGAGGTCTCCGCGCAGGTGATCACCGCGTCGGGCCGCACGTCCTCGAGGAGGAACGCGATGCGCTCCGCCGGATGGCCGGGGTCGACCGGAAGGTAGGCGGCGCCGCTCTTGAGGACCGCGAGGAGCGCCACGATCAGGTCGGCGGTGCGGGGCAGGGCCAGCGCGACGAACCGCTCCGGTCCGGCCCCGGCCTCGATCAGGAGGCGGGCCAGCCGGTTGGCGCGCTCGTCGAGCTGCCGGTACGTGAGGTGCTCGGCGCCGGCGGTCACGGCCGGGGCGTCGGGGGTGCGGGCGGCCTGTGCCGCGAAGGCGTCCGGGAGGGTGCGGTGCGGCAGCCTCGCCACCGGTCCCGCGAGCCGGTCCAGCAGGCGGCGTCCGTCGTCCGGTTCGAGCGGCGGCAGGTCGGCCAGGCGGCGGTCGGCATCGGCGGCGATCCGCTTCAGCAAGGTGCGCAGGCTCGCGCCGATCCCTTCGACGGTGGCGGCGTCGAAGGCCGCCGGGTCGTAGTCCAGGGACACCGTCACGTCGTCGCCGGGGGCGACGACCACGCTGAGCGGGTAGTTGGTCGGCTCCAGGTCGCGTTCCTGCTCGAGGGCGAGCCCGTGCCGGGCCAGGGCGCCCTCGTCGAACGGGTAGTTCTCGAAGACGACGATGCTGTCGAACAGGTTGGTGCCGCCGGGCACCTCGCTCCAGGTCTGCAACTGGGCGAGGGAGACGAAGTCGTGGCGCCGGGCCTCCGACTGGGCGGCCTGCACCTCACGCAGCCACTCCAGCAGGGGGCGCCCGCCGTCGATCCGCAGCCGGGTGGGCAGGGTGTTGATGAACAGGCCCACCATGGAGGTCACGCCGGGCAGTTCGGCCGGGCGGCCGGACACGGTCGTGCCGAAGACGACGTCGTCACCGCCGCCGTAGTGGTGCAGCAGCAGCCCCCAGGCGCCCTGGAGCACCGTGTTGACGGTCAGCCCGGCCCGCTGCGCGGTGTCCTTCAGCCGCGCCGACACCTCCTGCCCGAGGGCCACCCGGACCGTTCCCGACGAGGACGTGCGGTGGGCCTCGGCGGGGCGCCGGTCGCGCGGCAGCGCGGTGGGGACGGCGAACCCGGTGAGGGTCTCGCGCCAGTAGCGTTCCGCACGGCCGGCGTCCTGGGCGGCCAGCCACCGCAGGTAGTCGGCGAAGGGCGCCCGGTCGGGCACCTGCGGGCGGTGTCCGGCGGTCAGGGCCGCGTACCGCTCGCACACCTCGTCGAACACCTGGGCCGCGCTCCAGCCGTCGAGCAGGACGTGGTGGAACGTCCACACCATGCGCACCCGGTCCGGTGCGAGCCGGATCAACGCGAGCCGCATGAGCGGGGCCGCGCCGAGGTCGATCCCGGCCCGCCGGTCCGCTTCGAGCAGCGACTCCATGTCCCGCGCGCATTCTTCGGCGGGCCGCCCGGACCAGTCGTGGTGGGTGACGGGCACGACGGCCCGCCGCTCCACCACCTGGAGGGGTTCGGCGGTCTCCTGCCACACCAGGCGGGTGCGCAGGATCGGGTTCGCGTCCGCCGTGCGCCGCCACGCCTCGGCGAGCGCGTGCGGGTCGCGGACACCGCGCAGCACCACCTGCACCTGGTTCACGTAGGTGCGGCCCTGGGGGTCCATGAGGCTGTGGAACAGCATGCCCGCCTGCATCGGCGTCAGCGGGTACACGTCCTCGACCGTGCGCCCGTCCCCCACGACCCGGTCCACGGCGGTCTGGTCGAGCCGGGCCAGCGGGAAGTCCGAGGGCGTGCGGCCGCCGGCGTCCGGGGCGGCGCAGTGCGCGACGATCTCCTCCAGTGACCGCAGCATGCCCTCGGCGAGCGAGGCGACCGTCTCCTCGCGGTGCCGTCCGCCGCTGTAGTGCCAGGTGATCTCCAGCTCGTCGTCCTCGACGCGGGCCACCACGTCCAGCAGGTGCGGACGCGGTGCCCCGGGGTCCTCGGCGCCGCCCAGGCCGCCGGGGACCGCCCGGACCAGCGCGCCGCCGTCGGCCGACCAGTCGAACCGGCCCAGGTAGTTGAAGCTGATGCCGGGCAGCGGTGCGGCGGCGAGCCGCTCGTCGCCCGCCAGGTGGCGCAGGGCGCCGTGGCCGACGCCCCGTCCGTGTACGGCCCGCAGCTGTTCCTTCACGGACTTCAGGGCGGCGCCCCAGTCGCCGTCGGGCAGTTCGAGGGCGACCGGGAAGAGGCTGGTGAACCAGCCGACCGTGCGGGACAGGTCGAGGTCGTCGAAGAGCCGGTCCTCGCGGCCGTGTCCCTCCAGTCCCACGGCGACGGTGGCGCGGCCGGTCCAGTCGGCCAGCACGCGGCCGAGGGCGGTCAGCAGGACGTCGTCGATGCGGGTGCGGTAGACGCCGGGGACCCTGCGCAGGAGGTCGTCGGTCCGGTGGCGGTCGAGGCGTACGGTCACCGTGCGCAGGTCGGCGGCGGTGTTGCCGCCGTCGAGGTCCACCGGCAGCGGGTCGGCACAATGTCCCGACACGGTCTCCCAGTGGGCGCGCTGCGCGGCGAAGTCTCCCTCGCCGGTGCGTTCGGTGAGCCGCCGCACCCATTCCCGCACGGACGTCGTGCGCTGCGGCAGCCGTATTCGCTCGCCGGCCCGGGCCTGCCGGTAGGCGGTCTCCAGGTCCTCCAGCAGGACGCGCCAGGAGACGCCGTCGACGATCAGATGATGGGCGGTCAGCAGCAGGCGGGCGGCCCTGTGCTCGCGGGTGAACAGCCGGGCGGCGATCAGCGGGCCGGTGTCCAGCCGGAATCCGGTGTGCGCCTCCTGCGAGAAGCGGGCCTCGGCCTCCTCGGCGGCCCGCGCGTCGAGACCGTTCAGGTCGTGCACCCGCAGCAGCCGGGGAGCCTCGGTGTCCGGGGCGGCGTACTCCTGGTGCCAGGTCCCGTCCGCCGCGCGGGTGAAGCGGGCGCGCAGGGCGTCGTGGTGGGCCCACAACGCGGCCAGGGCGGCGCTCAGCGCGTCGGCGTCGACGTCCTCGGCCGTCTCGACGACCACGGACTGGTTGAAGTACTCCGGGCGCGGCGGTTCGGCGTCGAGGAACCAGTGCTGGATCGGGGTGAGCCCGACCTCGCCGGTCACCGGACCGGTGCCCGCGACGGTCGGGGCGGCGCCGGTCGCGGCGGTGGCCAGGGCGGCGAGCGTGGGGTGTCGGAACAGGTCCCTCGGGGTCAGCGCGAGCCCGGCGGTGCGGGCGCGGGAGACGACCTGGATGCTGACGATCGAGTCGCCGCCCAGCATGAAGAAGTTGTCGTCGACGCCGATCTGTCCCACGCCGAGGAGCTCGGTCCAGATACCGGCGAGCACCCGCTCGGCGTCGGTGCGCGGTGGGCGGTGGGCAGTGTCGCCCGCCGCCGGCAGGTCGGGGTCGGGCAGGCGTCGCCGGTCGACCTTGCCGTTCGCGGTCAGGGGCAGCTCCGCCACGGTGACGAACGCGGCCGGGACCATGTAGTCGGGCAGTTCGTCGGACAGGCGGTCGCGCAGTTCGGCCGCCGGCGGCACGGTCGCGCCCGGGGCGGGTACCAGGTGGGCGACCAGGCGTGTGCGTCCCGCGTGCCGCGACACCGACACCACCGCCTCGGCGATCGCCGTGTGCGCGGTGAGCCGGGCCTCGATCTCGGCGGGTTCGACGCGGAAGCCGCGGATCTTGATCTGGTCGTCGGCGCGTCCCACGAAATGCAGTTCGCCGTCGGCGCTCCAGCGCACGATGTCACCGGTGCGGTACATGCGTCCGCCGGGCGGGCCGAACGGGTCGGCCGGGTAGCGGGCCGCCGTCGCGCCGGGGCGTCCTGCGTAGCCGCGGGACAGTCCGGCACCCGCGAGGTACAACTCCCCCGGAACGCCGGGCGGTTGCGGTTGGAGCGCACCGTCCAGGACATACACGCGGGTGTCGTCCAGGGGGCGGCCGATGGGCAGTGCCGCGGGCAGTGCGTCACCGGCGCGGAAGACCCGCCGGGTGGCGAAGGCGGTGGTCTCGGTCGGTCCGTACACGTCGACGACGGTGAGGTCCGGGCAGGCGTCCAGCACGCGCCGTACGGCGGAGCCGGGCACGGCCTCGCCGCCGGTCCACACCTCCCGCGCGCCGCGCAGGCAGGCGGGGTCCTCCTGGGCGAGGAGGCGGAACAGGCCCACCGTCAGGAACAGGCAGCTCACCCCCTGTTCGGTGATCGCGTGACGCACGGCGGCGGCTTCGAGGTCCCCCGGCGGGGCGAGCACGGCCGTGCCGCCGCGCAGCAGCGGCACCCACACCTCGTAGGTGGAGGCGTCGAAGGCGTGCGGGGAGTGCACGAGGACGCGGTCGTGGCCGGCGAAGGCACGGTCGAGGGCGAGCGCCGCGACGTCCCGCTGCCGCGCCGCCACGCCCTTGGGGTTGCCGGTGGAACCGGACGTGAACATGAGGTACTGGGCGTTGTCCGGGTGCACGCGCGGCACCGCCGTGGGTTCCGGGGCCGCGGCGGTGTCGTCGTCCGGCCGCAGCACGCGGCCTTCCGGGAGGAGGGCCGCAGCCGTCTCCTCCCCCACCCCGTCGGTGAGCAGCAGGTCGGTACCGGCTTCCCCGAGCATCGTGCGCAGCCGCTCCCGCGGCGCCCTGCCGTCGAGCGGGACGTACACGCCGCCGAGACGGGCGAGGGCGAGCTGGGTGACGACGAGGCCGACCGAGCGGTCCATCAGGACGCCGACGGGGACCTCCGGGCGCACCCCGAGCGCGGCCAGCCGGCCGGCCAGTGCCCCGGCCCGGTCGTCGAGTTCGCGGTAGGTGAGCCGCTCGTCGCCGGCCAGCAGCGCGACGGCGCCGGGGGTGCGCCGCACCTGCGCGGCGAAGAGGTCCGCGGTGGTCGCCGCGGGGGTACCGGTGGCGGTGTCGTTCCACGCGTGGAGCACCTGCTCACGCCGGGCGGCCGTCAGCAGGGGCAGGCGGGCGGGCGCGCTCTGCGGTGCGGTGGCGAAGCCCTCCAGCAGGACGGTGAGGTACTCGGCCATCCGCTCGACGGTGGCGGCGTCGAAGAGGTCCGGGTCGTAGCCGAGGCGCAGGGTGAGTTCCGTGCCGGGGTAGGCGACCAGGCCGAGCGGGTAGTTGGTGGTCTCGATACCGTCCAGGCCGCTGAGCCGCAGCCCGTGCGCGGCGGCGAGACCGTCGTCGACCGGGTAGTTCTCGAACACCACGATGCTGTCGAACAGGGCGACGCGTTCGGGCAGTTCGGTGAACGCCTTCATGTGGTGCAGCGGCACGTGGTCGTGGCGGCGGTCCTCGCTCTGCTCCTGCTGGAGCCGGCCCAGCCAGGTGAGCAGCGTCTCGTCCCGTGGCACGGTCACGCGGGTGGGCAGGGTCGCGATGAACAGGCCGGTCATGGCGTCGGCCCCGGGCAGCTCGGGCGGCCGTCCGGAGACGGTGGTGCCGAAGACCACCTCGTCGCGGGCCGCCTGGCGGCTCAGCAGCAGCGCCCAGGCGCCCTGCACGAGGGTGTTCATGGTCAGGCCCGCCGTCCTGGCCAGGCCCTCCAGTGCCCGGGTGGTGGTCTCGGGCACCGTGACGCGTACCGCCCGCGTCGACTCCGCGCGGTGACTCTCGCGCGGTTCGCGGTCGAAGGGCAGCGCGGTGGCCTCGTCCAGGCCGTTCAGGCGGGTCCGCCAGTGCCGTTCGGCCTCGGCCCGGTCGGCGCGGCCGAGCAGCCAGGCGACGTAGTCGCGGAAGGGGCGGCGGTCGGGCAGCTGGATGTCCTCGGCGCCCGCCGGGCCGGCGTAGCACGCGAAGACGTCGGAGAGGACCTGGAACAGGCTCCAGCCGTCCAGGATCAGGTGGTCGAAGGACCACACGACACGGACCGCGCGGTCGGAGACACGGGCCAGCGCCAGGCGCTGGAGCGGCGCGCGCGTCAGGTCGACACCGCGGGCGCGGTCGCGGTCGAGCAGTGCGCGCAGCCGCTCGTCCCGCTCGGTGTCGGACAGGCCGCGCCAGTCCAGTCGCTCCACCGGCACGGCTGCCCGGCGCTGCACCACGAGAAGCGGCTCGGGCACGTCCTGCCACACCACGCGGGCGCGCAGCACCGGCGTGCGGTCCGTGACCCGCTGCCAGGCCTCCGCCAGCACGGCCGGGTCCTCCACGCCGTCCAGGACGAACGTCAGCTGCTGGAAGTACACGCCGCGGTCGTCCTGCGAGAGCCGGTGGAAGAGCATGCCGGCCTGGGTGGGCGTGAGGGGGTGGACGTCCTCCACGCCGGCAGGGTCCTCGCCCGCGATCCGGTCGATGTGCGTCTGGTCGAGCCGGGTCAGCGGGAAGTCGGAGGGGGTGCGTCCGGCGGCGCCGGGCCGGGCCGCGTGGCGGGCGAGGCCGGCCAGCGCGTCGGCGAACCGTCCGGCGAGGTCCGCGACGGTGTCCCGCCGGTGCAGCTCGTCCGAGTAGAACCAGGTGAACTCCAGGCTGTCGCCGTCCAGCCGCCCCACGACCTCCAGGGCGTGCGGGCGGGACGCCGAGGGGTCGGCGTCCAGCTCCAGCGGACGGAACGGCCCGCCGTACAGCCCCTCGGAGGTCTCGGAGAGCCCGAAGCGGCCCAGGTAGTTGAAGCTGATCTGCGCGGTGGTCGCCGGGAGCGGTGCGGCGTCGCGGCCCGGCAGGGTCAGGACGCCGTGGCCGAGGCCGTGCCGGGGGACCGCGCGCAACTGCTCCTTGACCTGCTTGAGCACAACGTCCCAGGGCGCCTCGGGCGGGACGGCGAGGGCGACGGGGTGGCGGGTGGTGAACCAGCCGACGGTGCGGCTGGTGTCGATGTCGGCGAACAGTTCCTCGCGGCCGTGGCCTTCAATGTCCACCAGCACCCGGTCGTGCCCCGTCCAGCCGCACAGCACCCGGCCGAGGGCGGCGAGCAGGGCGTCGTTGGCCCGGGTCCGGTAGGTCTCGGGCAGGGTCCGCAGGAGCACTTCGGTGTCCTGGGGGTCGAGGCGTACCGTCACCGAGCGTTGGGAGGCGTAGGTGTTGGTGCCCGTCCGGTCCGACGGCAGGGCGGCCCGGGCTCCCTCGGTCGCCCGCGCCCAGTAGGCTTTCTCGTCGTCGAAACCGCCGGCGCCGGCGTGCGCGGCGAGGCGCTCGGCCCACTGCCGCAGCGGGGACGACTTCCGGGGCAGCTCCGCCGCTCCGTCCCGGCCGGCGTGACGGGCGCGGTAGGCCCGGTCGAGGTCCTCGAGGAGCAGGCGCCAGGAGACTCCGTCGACGACGAGGTGGTGGACGGCCAGGTGCAGCACGTGCGGCCGTCCGGGGCCCCGGTCGTGCAACACGGCACGCAGCGCGGGGCCGTGGCGCAGGTCGTGGGGGCCGAGGTGCGGGGTGTCGGTGTCCGGGCCGGTGTGGCGCGCGAGGCGGCAGCGGGCGGCCGGGCCGTCGATCAGCCACCGTACGCCCGCCTCGTCGGTGAGGAAGCGGGAGCGCAGGGCGTCGTGGTGGGCGATCACGTCGTTGAGGGCGGCTTCGAGTGCGGTCGCGTCGACGCCGGCGTGCAGTTCCACCGAAAGTGTCTGGGCGAAGTGCCCGGCCCGCTCGGCGGCGCTGTCGAAGAGCCAGTGCTGGATGGGTGTCAGCGGCGCGGAACCGGTCGCCTCGACGGGTGCGGACGCGGCGGCGGGCCGCCGGCTTCCCGCCTCGTCGGCGCAGCGGGCCAGGGAGGCGACCGTCTGATGCCGGTAGACGTCCCGCGAGGTGATCGTGAGGCCCGCCTGCCGGGCCCGGGCGACGACCTGAATGCTGAGGATGGAGTCGCCGCCCAGCGTGAAGAAGTTGTCGTCCGCTCCGACCCGCTCCACGCGCAGGATGTCGGCCCAGATCGTCGCGAGGGTCCGTTCGGTGGGGGTGCGGGGCGCGACGTGGCGGGTGGCGGGTTCGGCCGGCGCCGGGTCGGGGAGCCGGCCGCGGTCCAGTGTGCCGTTGGGGTCGAGCGGCAGGGCGGGCAGCACCACGACGGCCGCGGGGACCATGTAGTCGGGCAGGGTGCGCCCGAGTTCGCGGCGTACCGCCTCCGGTTCCACGCGGGCGCCGGGGGCGGGGACGACGTATCCGGCCAGGCGGCGGTGGCCGTCGCCGTCGCGGACGGCCGCGGCGGCCTCGGCGACGCCCGTGCAGCGGCGCAGGGCCTCCTCGACCTCGCCCAGTTCGACGCGGAAGCCGCTCACCTTGACCTGCTGGTCGATGCGGCCGAGGTACTCGAGCCGGCCGTCGGCACTCCAGCGCACCAGGTCGCCCGTGCGGTACACGCGGTCGCCGGGAGCGCCGAACGGGTCGGCGACGAAGCGCGCGGCGGTCAGACCCGGGCGTCGCAGGTAGCCGCGGGCCAGTCCACCGCCGCCGAGGTACAACTCACCTACGACACCAGGAGGTTGGGGGCGCAGCAGGCGGTCCAGTACGTAGGCGCGGGTGCGCGCGACGGGACGGCCGACGGGCGGGTCCTGGTCGGGGACGGTGCCGTCGGCGAACCAGGCGGTGGCGTGGACGGTGGCCTCGGTCGGGCCGTAGAGGTTCGCCGCCTCGGCCGAGGGCATGGCGTCCCTGATGTCCCGCACGGTCCGGGCGGGCAGGGCCTCGCCGGCCAGGACGACGGTGTCCGCCTCGACGGCGCTGTCGCCGCCGAGCATGCGGGAGAGCACGGACGGGACTCCGCTGAGGAGTCCGGCCCGGCGCGGGCCGGGGCCGTCGGCGAGGGACGGGAGGTCGGCGACCACCTCGACGCTGCCGCCGGCCAGCAGGGGGCACAGCAGCTCGAAGACGGACACGTCGACGTTGAGGGAGGTGGACGCGACGACGTGGGCCGGCCCGCGCGGGCCGAACGTCTCCTTCGTCCAGGCGGCCGGCTCGGCCACGCTGCGGTGGGTACCGATCACGCCCTTGGGGCGGCCGGTGGATCCGGAGGTGTAGATGACGTAGGCGGGGTGGGACGGGTCGAGCGGCCGGGTCCGGTCGGCGTCGGTCAGGTCGGCGTCGGTGAGGTCCGAGGCACCGGCATCGGACGGCTCGGTGTCCTCCAGGAGCAGCGGCTCGCAGTCGTCGGGGAGCGCGTGGGCGGTCTCACGGGTGGCGACGACGAGGGCGGGGGCCGCGTCGGCGAGCATGAAGCGGACCCGCTCGGCCGGGCAGCCGGGATCGACGGGCAGGTATCCGGCACCCGACTTCAGGACGGCCCACAGCAGCGGCAGCAGGTCGGCGGAGCGCGGCAGGCACAGCGCCACCAGGGACTCGGGGCCTGCGCCGTGCGCCGTCAGCAGCCGGGCGAGCCGGTTGGCGCGCCGGTTCAGCCCGGCGTAGTCCAGCCGGGTCTCGCCGCAGGTCACGGCGGTCCGGTCGGGGGTTCGGGCCACCTGCGCCTCGAACAGCGCCGGGAGCGTGGCGCCGTCGGCGTGGTCGCCGGCCGGCGCGGGCGGGTTCCAGGAGTCGAGGAGCGTTCGGCGCTCGTCGTCCGACAGCAGCGGCAGTTCGGCCAGCGTCCGGTGCGGGCCGTCCGCCATGCCTTCCAGCAGGCGGTGCAGCTGGCGGCTCATCCGGGCCGCGGTCGCCGCCTCGAACAGGTCGGTGTTGTACTCGACCGTCAGCTCGCAGCCGCCGTCGGCGCGCAGCGCGAACTCCAGTACGAGGTCGAAGCGGGCGGCCGGGCGGGGCAGCGGATGCTCCTCGATCCGCACCCCGGCCGCCAGCGGCGGCCGGGCGGGCGCCGCCTGCTGCACCACCAGCACCTGCACCAGCGGAGTGCGGCTGGGGTCCCTCGGCGGGGCCAGTTCCTCGACCACCCGGTCGAACGGCACGCCGTCGTGCGCGAAGGCGTCCAGCACGGTCGCACGCACGGACTCCACGAACCGGTCGACCGTGACGGCGTCGTCGACCTCGCCGCGCAGCACGACGGTGTTGGCGAAGAAGCCCGTCATGTCCTCCAGTTCGCGGCGGCCCCGCCCGTTGGTGACGGTCCCGAACGCCACGTCCCGCTGCCCCGAGTAGCGGGAGAACAGCACGGCCGCCGCCCCGGCGAACAGCGTGAAGACGGTCGTGCCGCGGCCCTGGGCCAGCTGCCGCAGCCGGTCCACCAGGTGCTTCGGGAGGTTGTGGCGGTGTGCCGCGCCCGCGGTGGTGCGCACCGCCGGCCGGGGCCGGTCGGTGGGCAGTTCGAGTTGCCGCAGGCCGGCCAGGTGGCGCTTCCAGTAGCCGAGGTCGCCGGCGTCCGCGTCGCCGGTGCGCCGCTCGCGCTCCCACAGCGCGAAGTCCGGGTACTGCACGCCCGGCCGGGGAAGGCCGTCCGGTTCACCGCAGGCCTCCGCGCGGTAGAGCGCCGCCAGGTCCCGGGTCAGGACGCCGACCGACCAGCCGTCGGTGACGATGTGGTGCTGGGCCAGCAGCAGGACGTGGTCCTCGGGTGCGCGGCGGACGAGCAGCGCCCGGGTCAGGGGCCCGGCCGTCAGGTCGTGGGGGCGGCGCAGTTCCTCGGTCAGCAGGTGCTCGACGGCGTGGTCCCGCCGGTCGGCGGGCAGATGCTCGACGGCGGCCGTGCGCAGGGGCAGCACCGCCTCGGAGGCGATCAGCTGGACACCCTGGCCGTCGACGGTGGCGAAGGTGGTGCGCAGGGAGTCGTGGCGGGCGGCGAGCCGGTCCAGGGCCCGTCGCAGGGCCGGCGTGTCGAGCGGGCCGCGCAGCCGCAGCGCACCACCGGTGTGGTACTCGGTTCCGCCGTCGGTGAGGTCGTCGAGGAACCACAGGCGTCGCTGGGCGCTGGAGAGCGGGACGGGCTTTTCGCGCGGGGCGGAGGGGATCGGGTCCGGCGGCGCGGCGGCGGACGGCTCGGCGGCCAGTGGGGCGAGCGCGGCGACGGTCCGCGCGGTGAACACATCGCGCAGGGAGAGCCGGACGCCGAGGACTTCCCGGATCCGCGTCAGGGTGCGGGCGGCGAGGATCGAATCGCCGCCCAGGTCGAAGAAGTCCTCGGTGACGCCGACGGTGTCGACGCCGAGGACGTCGGCCCAGATCGCGGCCAGGGCCCGCTCGTCGTCGGTGCGCGGCTCGGCGTGCTCCTCGGTCCGCGCGCCGCCGGGGGCGGGCAGGGCCCGCAGGTCGATCTTGTGCTGCGGGGTGAGGGGCAGCGCGTCCAGGACGACGACGGCGGAGGGCACCATGTGGGCCGGCAGGGTGGCGGCGAGGGCGGCGCGCAGCCGGGCGGGCTCGGGCCTGCGGGCCGGGTCGGCGGGGGTGACGTAGCCGACGAGCCGGCCGCGGGCGGGTTCCTCGTCGCGGACCACGACGACGGCCTCGCGGACGCCGGGGTCGCGGGTCAGGACGGTCTCGATCTCGCCGGGCTCGATGCGGAAGCCGCGCACCTTGACCTGCCGGTCGGCCCGGCCGAGGAACTCCAGCTCGCCGTCCGCCCTGCGGCGCACCCGGTCGCCGGTGCGGTAGAGGCGGGCGCCGGGCGGTCCGAAGGGGTGGGCGACGAACCGGGTCGAGGTCAGGCCGGGGCGGCCGAGGTAGCCGCGGGCCAGCCCGTCGCCGCCCACGTACAGTTCGCCCTCGGTGCCGGGCGGCACCGGGCGCATCGCCGTGTCCAGGACGTGGGCCTCGGTGCCGGGCAGCGGGCTGCCGATGGCCGGTGTTCCGGTGCCGGCGGTCAGCGGCCCGGTCCAGGTGGCGACGACGGTGGCCTCGGTCGGCCCGTAGGAGTTGATCATGCGGCGGCCGGGTGCCCATCGGTCGACGAGCGCGGCCGGGCACGCCTCGGCGCCGACGATCAGGGTGCGCAGGTGCGGCGCGCCGCCGGTGTCCACCGGGTCGGGCAGGGTGGCAAGGGCGGCGGGCGGTATGAGGGCGTGGGTGATGCGGTGCTCGTCCAGGACGGCGGCGAGTTCGTCGCCCAGCCAGGGCCCGTCCGGCGGTACGACCAGCAGGGCGCCGGACAGGACGGAGATGCACAGCTCCAGTACGGAGGCGTCGAAGCTGGGTGAGGAGAACTGCAGCACGCGGTCGCCCGGGCCGACGGCGTACCGCTCGGCGGCGGCCGCGGCGAAAGCGCCGATGCCGCGGTGGGTGACGGTGACGCCCTTGGGGGTTCCGGTGGAGCCGGAGGTGAAGATGACGTACGCCGCGTGGTCGGGGAGCACGCGGCTCTCGGGCGGGTTCGCCTCCCGGTCCCCGGCGTCCATCAGCGCGCGGACCCGGTCCGGGTCGTCCAGGACGACGGCCGGCGCGGCGTCGGCGAGCATCAGCGCACGCCGTTCGGCCGGATAGCCGGGGTCCACGGGGAGGAAGGCGGCACCGGCCAGGGCCACGGCCAGCTCGGCGGCGATCAGTTCCATCGAGCGCGGCAGGACCAGCGCCACCGTCCGCTCCGGTCCGGCGCCGCTGCCGACGAGGTGGGCGGCAAGGCGGCCGGCCCGCCGCGCGAGTTCCCCGTACGACCAGGTGCGCCGGCCGTCGGTCACCGCGGGGGCGTGCGGGTCGTGCGTCACCCACCCGGCGAACAGCTCACCGAGCGGGACGTGATGGGTGGCATGGTCCGTGCGGGCCGGCGGGGTGGTGCCGGCCGGTGCGGAGGCGGGCGCGGTGGGGTGCTGGGCGTGCAGGTCCGTCATCGGGGTGAAGCCCTTCGAGCGCGGGGCGGCGCGCGGACCCGGCGCGCCGGTCTCGGGCGGCCCGTGGGCACACCGGAGCGGTGCGGGGGTCCATGCGTACGGGGCGGGTGCGTGACGCGGGCGGGGTCAGACGGTGTCGGCGCGGCGCGCGGTGCGTCCGGATATCTGCAGGCGGTCGATGGTCCCGGTGGCAGGGTCGCGGTGGAAGCGGCCGCCGGGCTCGTGCCGGCCCGTGGCCGGGTCGACCAGATCGCAGGACAGGTCCGGGTAGCACACCAGCGGGAGGGGGCAGTCACCGTCGACGGACAGGGTCGGCGTGCCGTCCCCGTCGAGCTTGACCGCGTACTCGGTGCCCCCGTTGCGGTAGGTGCCGGCGCACTCCGGCAGCGGTACGGCCCGGCCGCGGCGGGCGGTGGCCGGGGCGGTCGGCACGCGTATGCCGGTGAGCCGGACGAGGTCGGCGGCGAGGTCCCGCCACAGGGCGGTGGCGCCGCCTGCGTTGCCGGTGAAGGCGACGACGACACCGCTGTCCGGGTCGGCCCGCAGATGGCAGGAGGTGCCCTGGGCGTTCCCGTCGTGGCCGCACCACACGCGGCCGTCCTGCCGGAAGAGGGCGAGGCCCAGGCCCCAGGAGTCCGCCAGGGCACCGGGGTCGGCGGCCGGCTCGGGGCGGCGCATCCGGGCGGCGACGGACGCGGGCAGGAGGGTGGACCGGCCGATGACGGCCCTTCCCAGGGCCACCAGGTCCTCGGCGCTCGCCAGCAGGGCTCCGGCCGGAGCCTCCACGGGGGCGAGGTTCTGGTGGGTCGGGCGCACCAGGCCCGTGGCCGTGTTGAGGGCGTGGCCGGTGGCGACCGGCCGCGCGGGGGTGGCGTCACCGAGGAAGGCGGGGACGATACCCAGGGGTTCGAGGAGGAGCGCTCGCAGTGCTTCCTGCCAGGTCATGCCCGTCACTTCGGACACGAGCCGGCCGGCGGCGACGTAGCCGGCGTTGGAATAGGAGAAGCCGGTTCCCGGCGGGAACAGGGCGCTCCGCGCGGTGCAGACCGCCGAGAGGTAGCGCGTGGCGGTGGTGCCGGCGGCGCTGTCGGAGTCGGGTCCGGTGGGCAGGCCGGCGGTGTGACTGAGCAGGTGACGCGCGGTCACCTCGGATGACGGCCGTAATGCGGGGAGCAGTTCGGCGGCGGGCTCGTCGAGGTCGAGGTCTCCGTCGTCGGTGAGGAGCAACACGGCGGCGGCCGTGCCGAGCTTGGTGACGGAGCCCAGGGGTACGGCCGTGTCCTCGGTGAACGGGGTTCCCGTCAGGGCGTCGGCCGTGCCGGTGTGCACGCTGAGGGTGTGCGTGCCGGTGTGGACGGCCAGTTGGGCGCCGGGCACACGGTGGGCGCGCGCGAGGGAGTCGAGGCGGCTCTGCAGTTCCTGGCGCAGCGGGGACGTCGGCCGGTCGGCGGCCGGAGCGGCGGTGGGGTATGGCATGGGAAGGGGACTCCTGGTGAGAGCGGGTGCGGGGAGGGAACGCGGCCGGCCCGCGGGTGAGCGGTGCGGGACCTGAGCGCGTCGACGCGCGTCACGGCCTGGTGACGACGATCGGCAGGTGACGTACGCCGACGACGACGGCCGGGTTCTGGTACGTGACGTCCTCGTAGGAGGGGACCGCGAGGGCGGGGAAACGTTCCATCAGCATATGCAGCGCGACCCGTGCTTCCAGCCGGGCCAGGGGCGCGCCAAAGCAGAAGTGGATGCCGTGGCCGAAGGCCAGATGGGGATGCGGACTGCGGGCCACGTCGAAGACGTCCGGATCGGTGAAGCGGGAGGGATCACGGTGGGCGGCACCCAGGTGCACCATCAGCAGGGTGTCGGCCGGGATCTCGTGGCCGCCGAGCACCACCGGCCGGGTGGTGCGCCGTCCCCGTTCGGGGAAGGGCGGTAGCCGGCACGGTACTTCCTCGACGGCGTCCGGCAGCCGGCCGGGGTTCTCGCGCGGCGCGGCGAGAGTTCCGGGATGCCGGCCGAAGGTGACCACGGCGTTGCCGAGCAGCGCGGTGGTGGTGATGTGCCCGGCGACCAGCAGCAGGGCGACCAATCCGACGATCTCCTCGTCCGCCAGGCGTGTTTCGTCCACCTCGGCGGTGAGGAGTCTGCTGGTGAGGTCGGAGGAGTACGTCCCCGGATCGGCGAGTACGGCGGAGACCCCCCGGTGGTCCACGACACGCCGCTGGCCCTGCGCTTCGTCGTAGGTCACGGGGCCCGCCTCGCGTATGGACCGCCACCGGTCGGGTAACGCGTCCAGGGGCGATTCGACCCCGGTCGGTTGAGTGCTTGTCACCGGTTCTCCTTGGGTGAGGACGCGCGGGCCCGGCATGGGCCATCGACTGTGGTGTGGGTTCGCCGGGCAGGAAGCCGTGGCCGTCATGGGCGCGGTCAACGGGTGTGACACCGCGCGGCGGACCTCGCTCCGCGCCAGGTGGCCGACTCGTGGTCGGGCTGGGCCGGCCGCCGCTCAGGAGCGACCCGCCCGTTCGCCCCTCACGGAATGCCCGTGGCCGCCGGGGGGCGTCAGCAGCCCCGGGGACAGGTTCCGTACGCCGGGGCGACAGTGCCGAGCGGTCCGGACGTCCGTCGTGCGGCCGGCAAGCCCGCACGCCCGCAACCTGGTGGCACGCCTCTCGGGCACAAAGCAGACATCACTACATCCCCCCGTGACTTTTCCCGCGCAGCGGCTCCGCGCAGGACTCTCCTGTCCCATGATTTAGTGCTTTACGTGCTGAAAAGGCGCTTCGGCACGATCCATCCGGGCCGAATGCGCTCACAGTTTTCACGTTGGGTCACAGGATGGCAACCCCCCGAAACTGAAGGGGAGATGGCCTGTCAGCAACTCACCGCCAGGGGGGTGTCCCGTCGTTCCGCACTCAAACCTCTTGCCCGGACGGAGAATTGACTTTCATCTCGACAACTGGGCCACAACCGCCACCACCTGCACCGTCCGCCTCGGACGCATGGGCTCTCGCCCCCAGGAGTTTCGGCCGGATTCGGCAACGGCATGCCTGAACGCCGCCCAGTCCCGGGTCCTTCGGCGGGCGCCCGGCGCGGGGGAACGACCCGGCGCACGGAAGGAGTCACCGGCGCTCACGGTCACCACGCGCGCACGGGCGTACACCAACGAGGACGCTGCACTACCACGAGCCCCCGCGAGCCGCGAACGCGCGTCATCGTCCGCCGACGTCGGCACACTCGGCGACGAGCCGCACGACGGTGTCCGGATGGTCCGTCAGGAAGAAGTGTTCCCCGGGGAGGACTTCCAGCCGGAAACCGGCCGTGGTGTGACTCTTCCAGGCTGCGGCCTCCTCCGTCGCGACCTGTGGGTCCCGGTCCCCGGTCAGGCAGAGGACGGGCGTGTCCACCACGGCGTCGGGGACCGGCCGGTATCGGGTGACCGCCCGGTAGTCATTGCGTATGACGGGCAGGAACAGGTCCATGAGTTCCGGGCTGCGGACGATCGCCGGGGCGGTGCCGCCGAGACCGGCAAGGTGGTCGAGGATCTCCTGGTCGGAGTCGACAGCGAGGATCTCGCGCAGTGCCGACGGGGCGGTCCGGCCGGAAACGACGAGACGGCAGTGCGCCGTCAACCGGTCGCGCCCGAGCCGGAGTACCGACTCGAAGGCGACGGACGCCCCCATGCTGTGGCCGACGAGCACGAGCGGCACGGGCTCCGCCGCCCATCGCCGCAGGGACGGCATCAGCCGGTCGGCGAGTCCTTCGACGGTCGCCACGAACGGTTCACCGAAGCGCTCCTGCCGCCCCGGGTACTGAACGGCCGCGACGTCGTACCCCTCGGGGAACCGCCGTGCGAACGGCGCGTAGAACGAGGCGGCGCCACCTGCGTGCGGAAAGAAGAGCACGCGCGCGCGAGGTGGCACGGCCCCGCGCAGTGGCCTGATCCAGGGGTCCTTGTCCTCCATCGGTGCTCCCCGCCCTTCTTCCCTGCGGCCGGGGTAGCGCGCCCGGCCGGCCCGGTGTGACCATCGCCGACCGTACGGTGCCCGCGCGCCGACCGTCGAGGGGCACCTCGCGGGGCCCGGCTGCCGGGTGCCCGGTGCCGGGGGCGGCAGAGATCGGCCGGTGCGTGACCTTCGCCTGCCGGGAACCGGGTTTGTCCGGTGACGGCAAGGGCTACGGTCGGCAAGCAGGGACGCCACCGCGCCCGATGCTGACCGTTTGCTGACCTGAGCGGCTCCATCGCGCCTCTGACCTGCACAGATGGCCAAGCGTTAGATCTTGGACTTGAACATGGTGCGCAGCATCGGGTGCTCCTGGAGACCGGCTCCCTGCCTGCTCAACGCGGGTCAAGGGCGTTTCCTCACTCTGCAGCGACACACTTTGCGGACAGATGGTCGATCACTGTCGCGATGGTGAAGCTGACGAGCCTGCTCGCGAGGGCCGGGAGCCGCGGTGCCCGGCACGCTTCGGTGCCGGCCACGGAGCGAAAGGTGTGGCTCTGCCGCTCTCGTGCGCGGGCTCGCCCACATACGGGTGCGTCCCGCCCATCTGCCGTGAGGGCTTACTTCGCCTCGGAGCCCAGGGCCTCACGGGCGGCGAGGATCTGACCCTCGACATCGCCGTCCAGGTCCGTCACGGGCAGGTGCTGAAGCTCGGTACGGAGCAGCCCGACATCCTTGAGCAGGAGGTCGTACGCGACATCCTTGATGTTGTCGCTCATCCAGCTCTGACCTGTGGAAACCGCGAGAACCTCGGCCAGTTTGTCCGCCGGGACACCGTGCGCGTCCGCCAGGTTCAGAATCTGGGCCGTGGCGGTCAGGTTGTAGGTGGCCAGCGCGTTGTTGAGCAGCTTCACCATGGCGGACTGACCGTACTCGGACAGACGGAAGACATGTCCGGCCTGGTCGGCGAGCAGCCTCTCCTCGTCGTCGGTCGGCGCCGGGCCGGTCAGGAAGATGCTCATGGTGCCGTGGCGAGCGCCCGCCGGTCCGCCCGAGACCGGGGACTCGAAGATCCGCCAGTTGTCGTTGCCCAGGGCGGCGATCCTCTTGGCGTCGGTCGGGGTCAGCGTCGTGTTGACGAAGATGCTCAGCGGCCTGCCGGTTGTGTCGTTCAAACTGCGGAACACGGCCTCGACCTGGTGGGCCAGGCGTACGGCGATGCTGACGGACGTGACCGCGTCCCAGGGGACCGCGGCCAGGTCGGAGCCGGAGAATGCCGAGCCCGACTCCTGCGCCCACTCGGCGACGCGCGCGGTGTCGAGGTCGTAGCCGTAGACCTCGCGGCCCTTCCCGGCGAGGTGGGTGCCGATGTTTCCGCCAATCGGCCCGAGGCCGATCACCAGATGCATGACGAGCTCCTTTGTGACGCGAGATCAATCTCGGCCGTCGGCGTGGCCTATTCGACGTCGTCGCGCTCGGCGAGCACCTTCTTCACGAGCGTCAGGGCATTCAGGCACTTCGGGTAGCCGACGTAGGGAATCAGGTGGATGATCGCCCCGACGACCTGGTCCTTCGTGAGACCGACGTTGAAGCCGGTGTTGATGTGCAACTCGAGCTGCGGCTCGGTGCCGAAGGCCGTCAGTCCCGAGATGGTGACCAGGGTCTGTTGCTTCTTGTCCAAAGCCGTCCGGGAATAGATGTCACCGAACGGGAACTCGACGATCAGGTTCGGCAGGTCGGGCGCGAGTTCCTCGTAGTACTCGATGAGCTTCGTGTGCGACGTGACGTCGGGGTTGCCCTTGGGCTGGTACTCCATCATCTTTTCCAGTGCCTTCTGGAAACGATCGGAAACCATCGGAAACTCCTTCGTGTGGGCGGAGGGCGCGGGATGTGCTCCTCGGGAGCGACGGTGCTGCACGAGATCAATTCGGTACGTCTGCGCAGCGCAATGGAGGTGTTCCCGGCGACCTCCGTCATCGTGTCCCGGCGTGTTCATGAACTCTGTGCCGGGAAGGAGCAGCTGCGGGGGAGCGCGGCACGGCGACGCAGGGGTCGGGCCAAGTACGCTCTCATCCGGTCATTTCCACCCTCCGCCCCGGAGGCGCGCAGCACAACCCGGCCCGGCGCGCCGCCTTCCACCAAGCGGGCCTCGACGTGGGGAACGTCGGCTCGATGGTGTCGTCGTGGGGAGTCAGCGGCGTCGGCGGCGGGCGAGGCGGCGGAATGTCTTCGGTCCGCCGGTCGGCGCGGGCAGTACGCCCGCGACCGCATCGGCCAGCAGGGTGCCGACGTCTCGGCCGCGCACGTGCGGTTCGCGCCCACGCCTTTCGAAGGCCATGTCGTCCGCTCGCCCGGAGGTCGTCGGATCGGACGGGCGCGCTTGCAGAAGAACAGCGCGGGCTTGGTGAGCAGTCCCACCGCGGCCAGGAAGTCCATCAGTCCGGAACAGCTCGAGCGCGTCATCGACGTGTGACGCTCGTTGGCCTTCGCCTCGCGAAGGGCGCGCGCCTCGTCCGGTCCCGCGTTGGCACAGACCTTCCGGTTCACCATGCTCGTGACGATGACCTAGGATGCACGGCGCTCAGGAAAGAGAGGCAGTGCCGTTGTCATCGGCACCGTGCGCCGCGCAGTCGCCATGCCCTCCTCGTGGAAGAGGTTCCGTTGGTGCCGGGGTAGGCGGCCGCGGTGGTACCCGGTCCCGGGGGGCGTCGGCGGGGAAGGTGACCGGCAGGTGGCCGGCGGCATGGAAGTTTCGTCGGCGGAGATGTTTCAATTCGCGTCCGGTTTCCGGGACGCGCTCGAGAGTGGGGCTGGATTCACCGGTACTGGGGCACCCGGGGAAGGGAATATTGCTGTATAAACGTGCCGCCAGTCAGCGAAGGAGATGAGGGTATGGCAGGGGTGGAGCCTACCCAGGCCCTCGGGGAACGGCCTCCGGCCGAACCTGCTGCCACGCTCACCAGGGCGCTGGAGGCCATCGGGAGCGGCGCATACCTCGTGGACGAGCAGGGCCGCGTGATCGCGGTCAACGTCCACGCCGAACAGTTGCTGGCCCTGCCCGCCGAGGATCTTCTCGGTCGCGACGCGCACGACCTGCTGCACCGGGATGCCCACGGCCAGCCCTTGCCAAGGGCTCAATGCAGCATGCGGCAGGCTTTCCTCGCCGGGCGCACCGCCCAGGTCGAGGGGGACTACTTCGCATGCGGGGACGGCTCCCTGCTGCCCATCTCGTGGCTGGTCACCCCCTATGACGTCGGTGACCACGCACTCGGCACACTCGTTCTCTTCCACCCCCGGCACTCACCGGAAATCGACCCTCAGCCGGAGGGGGCGGCCGGCCCGTTGCCGGAGCTCGAACGGCTCGCGCTGCTGGCCGAGACCACCACTCAGCTGACCTCCACCCTTGATGTCGAGGAGGCGCTGCGCCGGCTGGTGACCCTGGTGGTGCCCCGGCTGGCGGACTGGGCCATCGTCGATTTGATCACCGAGCGCGACGAGGTGTGGCGCACCCTCGTCGCCCACGTGGACGGGGATGCCCTGGTGCGCCACGAGGAGCTGCAAGGACCGATGCCACCGGTCCCGGAGGATTCCCCGATGCCCTTGTCCAGGGCCCTTCGCGGGGTCGCTTCCGCCCTGGTCGGCCCGCAGACCTACCAGGGGGTACCGGATTCCGGCATCGCGCTCGAACAGCGCAGCCTGTTCGACGCCACCGGCATACGCTCCGCGGCCATCGCCCCCATCCGCAGCACGCGCGAAGTGCTGGGCGCCCTCACTCTGGGCCGCGCCAAGAAACCGGTGGACTTCACCACCGACGATCTCCCCCTGATCGAGGACATCGCCCGCCGGGCCGGCCTCGCCCTGGACAACGCGAGTCTCTACGAGCGACAGCGCAAGGTCGCGGAGACCATGCAGAACCACCTGCTGCCCCAGATGCCGCGCGTGCCCGGATTGCAGATGACGGTGCGCTACCTGCCCGCACCCGACGCCTCACAGGTCGGCGGCGACTGGTACGACGCCTTCTCCTTGTCCGACGGCGCCACCGCCCTGGCCGTGGGAGACGTCGTGGGTCACGATCTGGAGGCCGCGGCCGGTATGGCGCAACTGCGCAACATGCTCCGCGCTTACGCCTGGGCCCTGCAGGAACCCCCCAGCCGGATCATCGGCCGCCTGGACGAGGCGCTCCTGCACATCACCGATGTCGCCATGGCCACCGTGATCTTCGCCCGGCTCGAAGAGGCCCACGACGGCCATTGGAAACTGTCCTGGACCAATGCCGGCCACCCGCCACCCCTGCTGATCAGCCACAACGGCCTGACCGACTACCTCACGGACGGCCACGGCATTCTCCTGGGCACCGGGACCCGTGGCCCCCGCACCGACGCCGTCGCCCTGCTGCCCCCCGGATCCACCCTTCTGTTGTACACCGACGGGCTGATCGAAGAACCCGGCCACACCCTCGACGAGGGTCTGCACCGGCTGCGCCAACACGCCGCCGCCCTCGCCCACCGCCCTCTGGCCTCCTTCACCGACCATCTGCTGCGCCGGGTCCGCCCCGTCGCCAACGACGACGACGTCGCCCTCCTCGCCCTGCGGACGCCCACCCGAACGCGATCCTGACCGGCGGCTCCTCGACGGGATCCCGGCCCGGCGTGCGGCAGGATCGGTGGGACGGCCGGGTCGGTGCGGAAGTCCATGGCGAAGGGCCGGTCCGCGGCCAGTGCCCGGTCCCGGGCCGCCTCGACATGCCGGGGTTTCTTCACCCGCACACCGTCCAGTCCGATCCGTTGGGCGATCTCCGCGTAGGGCAGGTCGGGGATGTGCTGCGATTCCTCGAACTGCGGCGCGCCGGACATCGCCCGCATCTCCCAGGTGACCTGGTTGAGGTCTCCGTTGTTCAGCACGGCGACGATCAGCCGTGGATCGGACCACTCCTGGCGGTACTTCGCCGCGGTGCCCCTCTCCACGAGCTCGCACACCATGCCCTCGGCGGCATCCCCCGTCACGGCACGGCCCAGCCGCTCCGCCCGGCCGACCGCGGTCCTCGACACACCGCTGAAGCGGCCGCGACAGCCTTGTGGGTGTCCCGCCCCTACCGGGGTACCCGGCTCCGGAGCGGCGAATCCGTCCCCCGTCGACGACGGGTGGCGCTGCCGTCGCAGAAGCCGAGGAGGAGGACCTATGTCGCATCCAGCACGCCGCAGCAGGGGCTCGTTCTCCGGGTGGGACGCCCTCCGGGAGCTCGAAGACCTCCGCTCCCGGATGGAGCACCTCATGCGCTCCACCTTCCCCTTTCCCGGCGACGACTTCTCCGAGGCCGGCACGGCCGATACGTGGACGCCGCCGGCCGACGTCGAGGACACCGGTGACGCCCACGTAGTGGAGCTGGAGCTCGCCGGCGTGGACAAGGACCGGATCAATGTCGAGGTCAGCGACGGTGAACTCGCCGTCCACGGTGATATCGAGGAGCGGGAACGCACGGGCATGGTCCGGCGGCACACCCGTCACGTCGGACGGTTCCACTACCGCACGACACTGCCGCCCAACGCCGACACCGAGCACATCAGTGCGGAGCTGGCCAACGGAGTCCTCACGGTGCGTGTCCCGAAGACCGGGAAGGCCACGCCGCGCCGCATCGAGATCACCGGCTGAGCCGAGGGCGGGGCCGGCCGTCAGCGAGCGGCCGGCAATCCCGTCCCGTCATTCCTTCCCACACCCCGAGCATCCGAGCAAAGGCAGCGATCATGCGAGCTCACCTCGGCGATCAACTCGTCATCGAAAGCGCGGCGACCGGCGTCACCCGGCGCGACGGCGAGATCATCGGACTCCACCACAAGGACGGGACACCCCCGTACGACGTGCGCTGGTCGGACACGCAGGTGGTGACGCTCGTGTTTCCCGGGCCCGACGCGCACATCCTGCATCCGGGGCACGAGCCCGGGACCGCCCGGGAGCCGTCCCGTCCACCGGGCGCGGCCGGGGCGGGTGCCGATTCCGGTGCACCCCACACCGGCGACCTCGGCCGGCGGGTGGCCACCGAACGCGAGCGGCAGGGCCTGACCCGGACCGAGACGGCTCGCCGCGCCAGGATGGCGCCGGCGTACCTCGCGTACCTCGAGGAACACCAGGCCGATCCGAGCCTGGCGACGCTCATCAACCTGGCCGGGGCGCTGAACACCACGGTCCAGGCCCTGCGCGGCGGCGGCACCGAGATGCCGCCGGGCCAGGGCGTCGCGCTCGCGCACCCCCGGCTCCTGGACCTCGGCCCCGAGGAATGCCGCGCCCTGCTGTCCACCCACGGTGTGGGGCGCGTCGCGGTGTCGACCCCGGACGGCCCGGCGGTCGTCCCGGTGAACTACGAGGTCGTCGATGACGTGATCGCCTTCCGCACCGCTCCCGACTCCGTGCCCGGGACGGCCGTGGGGTCGGACACCGCCTTCGAGATCGACCATGTGGACGAGGCCATGAGCCAGGGCTGGAGCGTGCTCGCCGTCGGCCCCGCGCGGCTGGTCACGGACCCCGACGACGTGCGGCGGCTGACCGAACACGCCCACACCGCTCCGTGGGCCGGGGGCGAACGCGAGATGTGGGTGTCGATCCGGCCCACGAGCCTGACGGGGCGCCGCATCAGTCCGGCCGACCCCTGAACGGCGCCTTCGCACAGCTCACGCTCCGCCGCCCCGGGCACGCGAGCCCGGGGCGGCGAACCCGGCCTGATCCCCGAACCGCACCACAGGACCCGGCGAAGGGAGGCCCCGGTGCCGGGGCACCCCCGCCGATGAGCGGAGATGCCCCGGTCCGTGGGAGCGTGCGGCCGTCGGAGGTCCGACGACTCCGCGGCCGTCAGAGGAGCCAGCGGTTGCGGCTGACGAAGGGGAGCCGCGCCCAGACCCTGCCCAGGCCCCAGGTGGCGCCGGCGCCCGCGGCGGCGAGGGCGATCAGGACGACGGCGTAGATCAGGTGGTAGTCGACGAACGGGTTCGTCGACATGCTCGGCGATCCGTTCGACAGGTGCTGGGCCGGCGGCCATTCCGCGACCCACATCAGCGCCATCATGAGGGTGCCGCCGACCGCGGCGAGCCGCAGGCCGATGCCCGCGATCAGGGCGACGCCGATGCCGAGCAGGCCGAGCATGAACAACCAGTCGGCCCACACCGCCCCGGCCCAGTCGTGGAAGGCGGACTCCATCGGCCCGACAGCGACGCCGCTGAGGAACCCCTGGGTCGGCGAGCCGCCGTCGGTCCATGCCTTGCCGGAGGGGGTGGCGTAGCCGAGGCCGAACGTCTTGTCCAGGAACGCCCACAGGAAGACGAAACCCGTCAGGATCCGGAGCCCGGCGAGGATGTACGCGCGGGTCGCGGTGTCCGCCGCCGCCGTCGACTCGGCGGACGCGGGAGCCGTCCCGGCCCGGCGCAGAGACGGGACGCGGAATCCCGGACGCCGTTGGGAGTTGTCGTGAACTGCCATGATGCTCATCCCTCCAGGGGTGTGCGATGCGCAGAAGGTGAACGGCTCTCGTTACACCTTCAATATCTCGCATCGCAGGCCTCCTACGGAAAGGCTGCACGGCCCGGTCTCCGGGTCGAACGTCCCTCTGTCCGGGGCCAGTTGGTAGAGCCCGGGAGAGGTCGGACCAGGTCGAAGTCGACCGGCAGCACGGCGGGCAGGGCCCGGCGCGTGTGGACGATACGGCCGACAGGCACCGTGCCCATCAGCCGCATACACTCCTGCCGCCCGAGTTCGCGGAAGCCGTCACTGGGGTGGGACGGCGCTCGGTCACGGCCGCAGCGGCTGCCTGTCCCCTCACGTACGTGCCACGCGTGCTGCGGCCGACAGTTGCTTCTCGAAGGGCAGCAGGCCGATGGTTTCCGGGTCGGCCTCCGTGTCGAACAGCGGCGTGTAGCCGGTGGCCAGGTACAGGCCGCGCGCCTCGGGCTGGCGTGGACCGGTGGTGAGGTGGACGCGCCGGTAGCCGCGGGCCTCCGCCTCACGTTCCAGTTCCTCGACGACGCGCCGGGCCAGGCCAGGCCGCGCCGACGGTGGGCGGAGTGCGTCCAGATCCGCTTCAGCTCGGCCGTGGTCACGTCGTACCGGCGGAAGGCACCGCCCGCGACCGGCTCGCCGTGCTCCAGGAGCAGGAGCAGGACGCCGCCGAGCGGGGCCGTGAACTCCTCGTCGGGGTAGCGGGCGAGTGCGGCATGGGCCTCCTCGCCGTAGCGCGTCGCGTACTCGTCATACACGTGCGGAGGTCTTCCGGGGAGGCCCTCCGGGCGCCTCCCCGGAAGACCTCCGCACGCTACCGCCCCCAAGGACGTTCGCCTCAGCCGACGCCGGCCGGCGACGCCGTCGTACCGGCGGACTCCGCGGACTCGGCGGACTCGGCGGTGAGCCGTTCCATGCCGCTGGTGTCCTTCAGCGGCTTCTCCTTGATGAACAGCACGACGATCACGGCGAGGGCCGCGACGGGCGTGGCCACGAGGAAGAGGTCCGCGGTGGCGACGCCGTAGGCGTGCTCCACGATCCCCCGCATCGGCTCGGGCAGCGTCGTCATGTCGGGCACCCCACCCCCGCCGGACTCGTTCGAGCCGGCCGGGATGCCCGCTTCCGTCAGGCCCTTGGTCATCTCGGTGGCGACCCGGTTGGCGAGGATGGCCCCGAGCACACTGGTGCCGATGGTGCCACCCATGCTCCGGAAGAAGGACAGCACCGAGGTGGCGGCGCCCAGCTCGGTCGCCGGGACGTCGTTCTGCGCGGCCAGGACCAGGTTCTGCATCAGCATGCCGACGCCGATGCCCATGACGGCCATGTAGACGCTGAGCAGGGCGAAGGGGGTGTCCGCCTCGATGGTGGACAGCAGTCCGAGGCCCGCGGTCATGATGATGGAGCCCGCGACCAGGTACACCTTCCACCGGCCGGTGGCGGTGATGATCTGCCCGGCGACGGTCGACGAGACGAGCAGACCGAGGATCATGGGCAGGCTCATCAGGCCCGCGACGGTCGGGGACTTGCCCAGGGAGATCTGGAAGTACTGCGAGAGGAAGACGGTGCCGCCGAACATGGCCACACCGACGAGGAGACTCGCGACCGTGGTGAGCGTCACCGTGTGGTTGCGGAAGATGCCGAGGGGGATGATCGGCTCCGGCACGCGCGCCTCGACGAGGACCGCGGCGATCAGCAGCAGTACTCCCCCGCCGGTCAGAGCGGCGGTCTGCCACGAGATCCAGTCGAACTCACGGCCGGCGAACGAGACCCAGATGAGCAGGGTGCAGACACCCGCGACGATCAGGAAGGCGCCCAGGAAGTCGATCTTCGCCTCGCGGCGGACGGTGGGCAGCTTCAGAGTGCGCTGCAGCAGCGCGATGGCGAGCAGCGCGAACGGCACGCCGATGAAGAAGCACCAGCGCCAGCCGAGCCAGGACGTGTCCACCAGAACACCGCCGATGAGCGGTCCGGCCACGGTGCCGACCGCGAAGACGGCGCCGAAGATGCCGGCGTACTTGCCCAGCCTGCGCGGCGGGATGATGGCCGCCATCACGATCTGCGCCAGAGCCGTGAGTCCACCCGCGCCGATGCCCTGCACCACGCGGCTGAAGATCAGCAGGCTCACGTCCTGGGAGAAGCCCGCCAGCAGGGAGCCGACGACGAACAGGGACAGGGACAGCTGGAGCAGCAGCTTCTGGTTGAACAGGTCCGACAGCTTGCCCCACAGGGGCACCGTCGCCGTCATCGCCAGCAGCTCGGCCGTGATGACCCAGGTGTAGGAGGACTGGCTGGCCTCCAGGTCGGCGATGATGCGCGGGAGCGCGTTGGCGACCACGGTGCCGGCCAGAATGGCGACGAACATGCCGGCCATCAGCCCCGACATGGCCTGGAGTATCTGCCGGTTGGTCATGGAGGTGGGCGGCGCCTCTGCGGGCGCCGATGATGAGGTCACTTCAGCTCTTTCACAAATGTTCGAAGGTCGGGTGAGAAGCGGGTCCGCTCAGGCTTCATCCGCCGGTGCGACCGGCACGCCCGGCACGACCGGTTCCGCAAGTCCGGCGGCCAAGTGGTCGAACACCGTCCGGAAGACGGCCTCGAAGGTGGACTCGTCCTGCCGCACGCACCAGTACTCCACGGCGACACGGACCGCCGTGGTGCCGACTGAGGCCAGCAGTCTCGGATACAGCCCCAGGGCCTGCCTCCGCAGCTGCCCCTCGGCCGTTTCGAAGGGGGGACGGTCCCCGGTGAACAGCGGCGAACCGGCGCCGATGCGCTCCGCGAGCGTCTCGGCCAGAATGAACTCGTCCTCGATGTGGGCGCCGACACTGCGCGCGAGCAGGTGCGGTGACCTGCGCAGCACTTCGGAGTACAGCCGCCACAGCTCGTGCTGCTGTTCCACCTCTCCCAGTTCCGCGGCCAGCGCGTCGCGCAGCGCCACCAGCGGGGAGACGTCGGCGGGCGCGGCGAGCACCGCCTGCCGGACGCGCACGCCCGACTCCGCGCCCACCATCACGAACGCCTCGTCACGGGAGTCGAAGTAGTTGAAGAACGTGCGGGGCGATACACCGACCGCTTCGCTGATCGCGTCGACGGTGACGTTCTCCGCGCCGTGCTCCGCCGCCAGCCGCACTGCGGCCGCCACCAGAGCAGCGCGGGTCTCCCGCTTCTTGCGGCCCCGAAGCCCACCCTCTGCGGGGTCCCTGTTACGCACGTCGTGCAGGATACGCAAATATGCAGAGCCTGCAAAAATCTATCCGGCCTCGCTCCGCCCCCCTTCTCTCCCCGACGGCGGTGAAGAAGCGCCTGGGACGGCTGCGGGGCACGGGAGTGCTCCACCTCGCCGTCGAGTACGACCACGAGCCCCTCGGGCAGGGCATCGAGGCGCTGATCTGGCTGACAGTCGCCCCGCACGCCCTCGCCGAAGCAGGCGCGGGGGTGGCCGGCCACTCGGCGGTGCGGTTCGCCGCCGCCGTCACAGGGCGGACGAACCTCGTCATCTCGGCTCTGTGCCGCAGCACCGAGGAGCTCTACACGTTCCTCAGCGAGGGGGTCGGCGCCCTGCCCGGCGTCCACACGACGGAGACCGTCCTCACGCTCCGCCGGGTCAAGACCCTCACCTCCGAGCACAGGTGACACCGGGGCCGGACGCGCGTACGGGGTTCCGTGAGTTCCCTGCCGGCCACGCGACGGTTCATCCGGGTGTCGTCCAGCGGGGGGCTGTCTCGGCCCAGGCCCTCTCCCAGGCGGCGAGGTTGCGGCGACGCACGGCGTGGCGGGTCACGGCATGGGCGGCGGCGCCGGTGAGGGCGATTCCAACGGCGGCGAGGAGGGCGCAGCCCATGCTGTGGCTGCGGACCTGTTCACGCGTCAGCGGCGGCTCGGTCGCCTCGCCGTCGGCGGTGACCCAGATGCGCACCGGGCTGCCCGCCGACAGACCCGGCGGGACCTCGGCCCGGGTGGTGGCGGTGCGCCCGTCGGGGGTGGTGAAACGGACCTCGGCCGGGTAACGGGCGAGCTTCGCCTCGTCGGATCCGGGCTCCGGATGGCGCGGGACGTCCTCGGTGAGGGTCGCGCTCGTCTCGTGCCGGGTCAGAGTCTGGTGGCGGGCCGTGTCCGCGTAGTGGCGGTGGGCGAGATCCGCGACGACGACGCCGGCCACGGGCGCCACGGCCAGTACGGCGAGCAGCAGCCCGAGGCCGAGCCTGGCCTGGAGACGGTCGGTGGGGCGGCGCAGGGGATTGGGCCGACGGCGCCACGGCCGGGGGTCCGGGGGCGGGCCGAGGCGGGGTCCCGGGGGCGGCTGTGCGGGAGGAATGGTGCCCGCCACGTCGTAGCTCCTTCGGGGTGGGTCGGTGTCGAGGCGCGGGTCACGTACGCGAGTCACCGGCGCCCGGCGGAATGGGCCGGGCGCCGGTGACGGTGCCCTTCGCACGCGGCACCCCCTCGGCGAGGTGCGCACCGAGGTGCCCCACCGGGAGCGGTCCGGTGGGGTGGATGTCCGCGGCGAGGGCGGCCACCGCCTGCGCGCCCGGGACGGTGGATGCAGCGCGCGGGCGGAGGAATTCGGCGGCCGGGCGGGTCACCCGCGTACGTGCCCCGCACGCGGGCGATCCGCCCGCACGTGCCTCCTACGCACATGCTCCGTCCGGTCCGGTGGCCGGTGGTGTGCCGTGGTCATCGCGCGGCCTCCCGCACCTGCTGGCAGCGGGCGCAGTAGCGGGCCTGCGGGACGATCAGCAGCCGGTCGCGCTCGACGCGGCCACGGCACAGGTGGCAGACGCCGTAGTCCCCGGTGTCCATGCGGGTGAGCGCCGCCTCCACGTCGGCGAGCACCATCCGGGCGGACGCGGCGAGCCTGACCTGGACTTCGAGCTGGCCGGCGACCGGCGGTCCGTCCGGGTCCCCCGGATACGGCCCCGCATCGACGGCGAACTGGCGCAGCTGGTCCCGGCGGAACAGCTGTTGCTCACGCAGGTTCGCACGCAGCAGGGCGAGGTCCTCGGACGTGAGGACCTCGCCGTGCTCGTCGATCGTCTGGTGGGTCACCACTGCACCCCCCTTTGGGCGGAGCGGAAGAAGAACACGGACGGGGCGGGGCCGGGGCCTGGGCGGGTGCGGTCAGGCCGCGCGGCTCTGGCACGAGACGCAGTACGGGGTGTGCGGAAGGATTTCCAGCCGCTCCGCCGGAACGGGCTTGGCGCAGCCCAGGCAGGCGCCGTAGCTGCCGTCCTCGACACGGGCGAAGGCCTCGTCGATCTCCTTGAGGACGCGTTTGATGGCGTCCCGCTGGTTGGCCAGCAGATGGTCGTCGGGGCTCTGTCCGGTGTCGTCGAGGGCCTTGAGTTGTGCCACCCGTGTGGTGCGGGCGTGTTCGAGGCGCTGCCGGATCTGGTCCACGGCGGGGTGGTCGGTGCGCGATTCGGTGAGGGGCAGGTCGAGCGACACGGGAAGTCTCCTCCGGTTACAGATGGTCGATCCATCACCATCGCCGTTTCCCCGCCCGGAACCCATTGGGCGCGACACCCATCTCTGCCGGGTCCGAGGACCCACCCCGGGCGACATGGGCCCGCCGGGCGGGCGGAAATGGGTCACGGAGCCCATTGACCGGAGGCCGTCGGCTCGTGCACTGTGTCTGTTTCGCTGTTCGCCGGGATCAGGGGCCGCTGCCGCATCAGGTGTCGCGGTGCCCGACAGTAGAGGCGGTGCCCGACAGTAGAGGCAGACGAAAGAGGAAAGGCGTGACCTCCGTGTCCCTGTACTGGCGGATCTTCGGACTCAACGCGTTGGTGCTGGGCGCGGCCACCGCGTTGCTGCTGTGGGCTCCGGTGACCGTGTCCGTGCCGGTGCTGCTGACCGAGGCGGTGATCCTCGTGGGCGGCATGAGTGTGATGCTCGTCGCCAACGCGGCCCTGCTGCAGATCGGGCTCGCCCCGCTGGACCGGGTGACCCGGCTGATGACCACCGTCGACCTGCTGCGGCCCGGTCAACGGCTTCCGGTGCGCGGCGGCGGGGAGGTCGCCGAGCTGGTCAGCACGTTCAACGCCATGCTGGAGCGGCTGGAGAAGGAGCGCGCCGCGAGCAGCGCCCGCGCCCTGCTCGCCCAGGAGGCGGAGCGGCGCCGGATCGCCGCCGAACTCCACGACGAGGTCGGGCAGAGCATGACCGCCATCCTGCTGGCCCTGAAGCGGGTCGCCGACGAGGCGCCCGCTCCGCTGCGCGACGAGATCCAGCAGGTGCAGGAGATCACCCGGGAGAGTCTGGACGAGGTCCGCCGGCTGGTGCGCCGGCTACGTCCGGGCGTACTGGACGATCTCGGTCTGGTCAGTGCGGTCACCTCGCTCGCCACCGAGTTCGCCACGCACACCGGGTTGCGGGTGCAGCGCCGTTTCGGCGCCGATCTGCCCACTCTGGACAACGGTACGGAGCTGGTGATCTACCGTGTGGCGCAGGAGAGTCTGACCAATGTCGCCCGGCATGCCGAGGCGCGTTCCGCAGTGGTGAGCCTGTACCGGGACGACGACCGTGTCGTTCTCGAGGTGACCGACGACGGCCGTGGCATCGGCGCCGCCCACGAGGGGGCCGGTCTGCGCGGTATGCGTGAACGGGCCCTGCTCATCGGGGCCACACTGGACATCACTCCCGTCGCCCGGACCGGTACCCGGATCCGGCTGGCCGTGCCCGCCGTCAGGAAGCAGTCATGAACCATCAGGTCCCACCGACCCCGATCCGCATCCTGCTCGCCGACGACCACGCCCTGGTGCGCCGCGGCGTCCGGCTGATCCTCGACCGGGAGCCGGACCTGGAGGTCGTGGCCGAGGCCGGTGACGGTGCGGAGGCGATCTCCATGGCCCGCGCCCAGGAGATCGACCTGGCGGTGCTGGACATCGCCATGCCCCGGATGACCGGTCTGCAGGCCGCCCGTGAGCTGTCCGCCCTGAAGCCGGGCCTGCGCATCCTGATGCTGACGATGCACGACAACGAGCAGTACCTGTTCCAGGCGCTCAAGGCCGGGGCCGGCGGGTACGTGCTGAAGTCGGTCGCCGACCGCGATCTGGTCGCCGCCTGCCGGGCCGCGATGCGGGACGAGCCGTTCCTGTACCCGGGGGCGGTCACTGCCCTGATCCGCAACTACCTCGACCGGGTCCAGCACGGCGAGGAGGCACCCCAGCTGCTGACCCCGCGCGAGGAGGAGGTGCTCAAGCTGGTCGCCGAAGGACACTCGTCGAAGGAGATCGCCGAGATGCTCTTCATCAGCATCAAGACGGTGCAGCGGCACCGCGAGAACCTGCTGAGCAAGCTGGGGCTGCGGGATCGCCTGGATCTGACCCGTTACGCCATCCGCGCGGGGCTCGTCGAGCCTTGAACACCACCCTGCCGGGACGCGCCTCCCGCACCGCCCGCCTTCCGCTCCCCGCCGTCGCGGTCCTGGCCGCCCTGGCCGCCGTACTCCTGACCCTGGGGTTCGGCCTCACCGACGACCCACGGGCCGTCCGCGCGGCGCAGCCACCCGGCTACGACGCCCCTGCGGCGCCCGGTGCCCCGGCGTCCGACGGGCCGGGACCGTCCGTTCCGGACCCCTCCGCCGCGCCCGGGACCCACTCGTCCGACATCCGTCCGCACACCGACGACGGCTGCACCGCCCGTATCGTCCCCCTGAGGCCGCAGCGCGATGCCGGGGAGCGCACGGTGCCGGCGGGCCATCTGCTCTTCACTCCCGCGCACACCCCCCGCATACCCCCGCAGCCGGCCCGGCCCGCCCCGGCGGCCGGGCATGCGCCGCCCGCCGCCGCCCACATGCCGTCGGACCTCGGCCGGGGGCCTCCCGGACCGTCCAGCACATGAGAGTCCTGTTCCTTTTCCTCTCCGCCGCGTCCCGGACCGGCCGCGGTGTGCCTGCTGGAGTCATCCGTGAAAAGTTCCGCCCGTGTCCGGGCGTTGTTCGCACTTGTCGTGATCGTCCTGTCCGTCTACATCGCCGCGACGGTCCCCGTCCGTCTGGGACTCGACCTGCGCGGCGGTACCCAGATCGTGCTGGAGACCCGTTCCACCGAAACCCTTGAGGCCAACGGCGAGGCGACGGACCGCACGCTCGAGGTGCTGCGCGGCCGTATCGACGCCCTCGGTGTCGCCGAACCCACCATCGTCCGGTCCGGGGACAACCGGATCATCGTGGAACTGCCCGGTGTGCAGGACCCGCGGCAGGCCGCCGAGGTGCTGGGCCGTACCGCGCAGCTCACCGTCCACCCGGTGCTCGGCCCCGGTACCGATCCCGAGTCCGCCAAGAAGCTGCCCAAGGGCGAACGCGTCCTGGGAGGCGAGGCCGGGGAGCGGCTCCACCTGGCCCCCGCCGCGCTCACCGGCCAGGACGTGAAGGGCGCCGAGGCCACCTTCGACCCGCAGAGCGGTGCCGGCTGGATGGTCACCGTGGACTTCGCCGACGACAAGGGCTGGTCGAAGCTGACCGGCGAGGCGGCCTGCAATCCCGCGGGTGATCACAAGCGCCGGGTCGCGATCGTGCTGGACAACAAGGTCATCTCGTCGCCGCAGGTCGACCCGTCCGTGGCCTGCGGGGCCGGCATCACCGGCGGGTCCACCCAGATCACCGGGTCCTTCACCGGTGACGACTCCAAGGAACTCGCCCTGCTCATCAGCGGCGGTGCTCTTCCGGTGCCGGTCGAGACGGTCGAGCAGCGGACCGTGGGCCCGACGCTGGGTGCCGAGGCCATCGAGTCGAGCGCCTGGGCCGCCGCCGTCGGCACCGCGCTCACCGCGCTGTTCATCATCGTCGTCTACCGGCTGATGGGTTTCCTGGCCATCGTGGCCCTGGCCTGCTACGGCGTGATCTCCTACGCCGCTCTCGCGGGCCTCGGCGCGACCCTGACCCTGCCGGGTCTGGCTGGTTTCGTCCTGGCGATCGGTATGGCCGTCGACGCCAATGTGCTGGTCTTCGAACGAGCGCGCGAGGAGTACAGCAAACGCAACCGGCCCAGCAGCCGCTCGGCCCTGACCGCCGGCTTCAAGGGCGCGTTCAGCGCGATCGCCGACTCCAACATCACCACGCTCATCGCGGCGGGGCTGCTGTTCCTGCTCGCCTCCGGTCCGGTGAAGGGCTTCGGCGTCACTCTGGCCATCGGTGTCCTCGCCTCCATCATCAGCGCACTGGTGATCACGCGGGTGCTGGCCGAGTTCGCCGTGGAGCGCCGCTGGGTGCACCGCCGTCCCAAGCTCACCGGTCTGGCCTCCATCGGGCGGGTCCGTGAGTACCTCACCCGTCGCAACCCGCAGCTGATGCACCGCCCGCGCCGCTGGCTCATGGTGTCCCTCCTCGTACTCATCGTCACCGGCGCCGGCATCGTGGTGCGCGGGCTGAACTTCGGTGTCGAGTTCACCGGCGGCCGGCTGATCGAGTACTCGACCACCAAGACCGTCGATCCGGACCGAGCCCGTGCGGCCCTGGCCGACGCCGGCTTCCCGCAGGCCGTCGTGCAGTCCTCCGGGGACAACGGCCTGACGGTGCGTACCGAGGAGCTGAGCAACGCCGAGGCGGTCAAGGTCGCCGAGACCATCGACGAGGTCGGCGGCGGAGCGGAGAAGGTCCGCGACGAGCTGATCGGCCCGAGCCTCGGCGACGAACTGCGCCGCAACGCGCTGATCGCGCTCGGCCTGGCCCTCGGCGCCCAGCTCCTGTACCTCGCCTTCCGGTTCCGCTGGATGTTCGGTACGGCGGCGGTCAGCACCCTGGCCCACGACGTGGTGATCCTCACCGGTATCTTCGCGTGGCTGGGCAAGCCGATCGACGGGATCTTCCTGGCCGCGCTGCTCACCGTGGTCGGTTACTCGGTGAACGACTCCGTCGTGGTCTTCGACCGCGTCCGGGAACTGTGGCAGAAGGATCCCAAGGCGCCCCTGCCCCAGTCCACCAACATGGCGGTCCTGCAGACGGTGCCCCGTACGGTCAACACCGGTATCGGTGTGATCTTCATCCTGGCCGCGCTGGCTCTGCTGGGCGGTGACTCGCTCACCGACTTCGCGCTCGCCCTGCTGATCGGCATGCTGGTGGGTACGTACTCGTCGGTGCTGACCGCGTCACCGCTCGCCATCGAACTCGATGCGTACAGCGGCCGCCGTAACCGTGGCGGCCGTCGCGGCGGCAGCCGTGGCCGTAGCGGTCCGGTGCGCGGGAAGTCCGGCGACGGGGAGAGCTCCGGGCGGGCCAAGGCGGGCAGCCGCGGACAGTGACGCCGCACGGCTCGCCGTAGGAGACGGCAAGGAGCCGTAGACGACCGCGGTCGTACGCGAGAGCGCCGCCGCAGGCCCCGGTCCGGGGTCTGCGGCGGCGCTCTCGCATATCTCGTACGGGGCGTCTCTCGTACGGGGCGTCGCGGGCGTGCTCTACACCACCGCCGCCGCACTCCGGTCGTGGTCCGCGGGCCGGCGGGCGAACCGGGTGCGGTGCAGCTCGGCGTAGCGGCCGCCGACCGCCAGGAGTTCCTCGTGCGTGCCCTGTTCCACGATCCGGCCGGCCTCGACGACCAGGATCCGGTCCGCGGCCCGGACCGTGGACAGGCGGTGCGCGATGACGAGGGCCGTCCTGCCCTCCAGGGCCTCCGTGAGCGCCTCCTGGACGGCCGCCTCGGAGGTGTTGTCCAGGTGGGCGGTGGCCTCGTCGAGGAGGACCACCCGCTGCCGGGCAAGGAGCAGCCGGGCGATGGTCATCCGCTGGCGCTCACCGCCGGAGAACCGGTAGCCGCGCTCCCCGACCACCGTGTCCAGACCGTCGGGCAGGGAGCGCACGAGGTCGTCCAGGCGGGCACGGCGCAGCGCGTCCCACAGGTCGGGCTCGCTCGCGGCGGGCGCGGCCAGCAGCAGGTTGGCGCGGACCGTGTCGTGGAAGAGGTGGCCGTCCTGGGTGACCATGCCGAGGGTGTCGCGCAGCGACCCCGCGGTCAGGTCCCGGACATCGACGCCGCCCACCCGCACGGCGCCCGAGTCGACGTCGTAGAGGCGCGGCAGCAGCTGCGCGATGGTCGACTTGCCGGCGCCGGAGGAGCCGACGAGGGCCACGGTCTGCCCGGGTTCGGCGCAAAAGGAGATGCCGTGCAGGACCTCGGCGGAGCCGTGCGTGTCCAGGGCGGCGACCTCCTCCAGGGAGGCGAGGGAGACCTTGTCGGCGGACGGGTAGCCGAAGCGGACGTCGTCGAACTCGACGGAGACCGGGCCGTCGGGCACGTCCCGGGCGTCCGGCTTCTCCTTGATGAGCGGCTTCAGGTCCAGCACCTCGAAGACCCGCTCGAAGCTGACCAGGGCGCTCATCACCTCCACCCGCGCCCCTGCGAGGGAGGTCAGCGGCGCGTACAGGCGGGTCAGCAGCAGTGCCAGGGACACGACCGCGCCGGGCTCCAGGGAACCGCGCAGGGCGAGGTGGCCGCCGACGCCGTAGACGAGGGCCAGGGCGAGGGCGGAGACGAGGGTGAGCGCGGTGATGAACACGGTCTGGGCGGTGGCCGTCCGTACGCCGATGTCCCGGACCCTGCGGGCGCGCACCGCGAACTCCTCCGACTCCTCCTGCGGGCGGCCGAAGAGTTTGACCAGGGTGGCGCCGGGGGCCGAGAAGCGCTCGGTCATCCGGGTGCCCATGGCCGCGTTCAGGGCGGCGGCCTCGCGCTGCATCCCGGCCATGCGGCGGCCCATGCGCCGGGCGGGGATCACGAACACCGGCAGCAGCACCAGGGCGAGCAGGGTGATCCGCCAGGAGAGGGTGAGCATCACGGCCAGGGCGAGCACCAGCGTGACGACGTTGCCGACCACGGTGGACAGGGTGTTGCTGAAGGCCCGCTGGGCGCCGATCACGTCGTTGTTGAGACGGGAGACGAGCGCACCCGTACGGGTGCGTGTGAAGAACGCGACCGGCATCCGCTGCACATGGTCGAAGACGGCGGTCCGCAGATCGAGGATGAGTTCCTCGCCGAGGGATGCCGACAGCCTCCGGCCGAGGATGCCGAGGGCTGCCTCCGCCACCGCGATCAGCGCGATGAGCAGGGCCAGCCGGACGACCGTGGCCGAGTCGCCGTCGGACACGATGGTGTCGACGACGCGGCCGGCCAGTACGGGGGTGGCGACGGCGAGCAGCGCGGTGGCGGCTCCGAGCAGGACGAAGAGGGTCATGCGGCGGCGGTGCGGGCGGGCGAACCCTGCGATGCGGCGTAGCGTTTCCCGCGCGAAGGGGCGGCGTTCCTCCTCGGCGTTCATGACGCTGTGCAACTGGGTCCAGGCGGTGGTCTCCATGCTCATGTCGGAGAAGGTAGAACCCCAAGCGTTGTTGAGGTCAAGGCTCGCCACTCGTTCGGGGCATGTGAGGTCCGTATGACGCTCCAGCAGCCGCTGCCCAGCCGTAAGCCGCCGTCCGGCCTGCCGCCACCCGCAGTTGGCGCGGGGCGGAAAGGCTTCCTTGATGTGACGCGGACCATCCGCAGGATCCTGTACGTCCTTCCCCTGCTGCTCGTGACCGTGGTCGCGGTGCGGCAGCGGTCGGTGCTCGCCGACGGCTTCGTCCATCTGGGCACCGCGCGGTGGCCCTGGCTGCTGGCCGCGGCCGGCTCGACCTGTCTGACCTGGGTGGCCGCCGCGTGCACCCGGCAGGGCGCGGTCCTCGAACGGCTCCCCGCGCGGCGGCTGCTGGCCACGCAGTTCGCGGCGGGCGCGGCCAACCATCTACTGCCGACGGGGCTGGGTGCGAGCGCGGTCAACCTGCGGTTCATGACGGTGCGCGGGCTGTCCCTGACCCGCTCCTCGGCCGCCCTCGCGCTGTATCTGCTGGCGGAGTCCATCGGCCGGGTGGCCCTGCTGGGCGCGCTGCTCGTCGTGTTCCCGGACGTGTTGCGCCCCGGATCCCTGCTGCCCGAGGGCGCGTTGGGCCCCCTGCTGCTCGTGCTCGGCGCGGTGCTGGCCGCCGCGACGGCCGTGCTCGCGCTCGTACGGCGGGTACGGACGGCCGTGGTCTCCTTCCTGCGAACAGCACTCGGCGAGGCCCGGTCGGTGCACACCCGGCCGTCGAGGGCGCTGGCACTGTGGGGCGGTGCGCTCGCGTTCCCGGCGCTGCAGGCGGCGTCGCTGATCCTGGTGGGGCTGGCGCTGGGGCTGTCGGTGCCGGTCGCGCACATGGCGGTGGCGTATCTCGCGGCGACCGTCGCGGTCGCGCTGGTGCCCACGCCGGGCGGGCTCGGTTCGGTGGAGGCTGCCCTGATCGTGGCGCTGGTCGCGGCGGGTGGGGCGGCCGCGGTGGCCACGGCGGTGGTGCTGGCGTTCCGGATCGTCACGGTGTGGCTGCCGTTGCTGCCCGGAGCACTGACGCTGGGCGCGCTGGTGCGGTTGAAGGTGATCTGACCAGGGCGGCAGCAGGGCGCCTCCCGGCCACGGTGTGGTACGAACTGCCCTGCCGGATACGGCAGGATGAGCGATTGCGCCGACCGCAGGCCGGCCGGTTCGGCACGGCGCACCCTCCCGGGCCGCACTCTCCCGGCACCCCCGAATGCGAGCAGGTGACGAGACGTGACACGACATCACATACGCCCCACGGCATGGGCGCTCGCCGGAGGTGAGCGATGACGCGCGCGCTCACCATGAACGATGTGCTGTTCGCCGGTATCGCGATCGTCGCGGGCCTGGTCGCGGCGTTCCTGCTGCGCATGCTGCTGCGCTGGCTGGGCCGGCACGCGGACCGGACCCAGTGGCGCGGCGACGACGTCGCCGTGGACGCCCTGCGCATGATCGCGCCGTGGGCGGCCCTCGCGGGCGGTGCCGCGTCCGCGGCGGCCGCGCTGCCGCTGACCCGGACCGTGCAGCACAACGTCAACCAGACGCTGACGGTGCTGGTCATCTTCGCGGCGACGCTGTCGGTGTCGCGGGTGGTGGCCGGCCTGGTGCAGTCGGTGACCCAGGCCCGGTCCGGCGTCGCCGGCTCGGCCACGATCTTCATGAACATCACCCGGATCCTGGTCCTGGCGATCGGCTTCCTCGTGGTGCTCCAGACGCTGGGCATCTCCATCGCCCCGATGCTCACCGCTCTGGGCGTCGGCGGTCTGGCGGTCGCGCTGGCGCTCCAGGACACGCTCGCCAACCTGTTCGCGGGCATCCACATCCTCGCCTCCAAGACCGTCCAGCCCGGTGACTACATCCGGCTGAGCAGCGGCGAGGAGGGCTATGTCGAGGACATCAACTGGCGTCAGACGACGGTCCGCGCGCTCTCCAACAACCTGGTGGTCATCCCCAACGGGCAGCTCGCGAAGACGAACATGACCAACTTCATGCGTCCCGAGCAGGAGCTCACCATCCTGGTGCAGGCCGGAGTGTCGTACGACAGCGACCTGGAGCAGGTCGAGGAGGTGACCAAGGAGGTCGTCACCGAGGTGATGACGGAGATCACCGGTGCGCTCCCGGAGCACGAGCCGGCGGTGCGTTTCCACACCTTCGGCGACTCGCGCATCGGATTCACCGTGATCCTCGGCGTCGGCGAGTTCAGCGACCAGTACCGGATCAAGCACGAGTTCATCAAGCGCCTGCACCGGCGCTACCGCGAGGAGGGCATCCGCATTCCGTCGCCCGCGCGGACGGTGGCGTTGCAGCAGGGCTCGGTGGTGTTCCCGCAGCAGCGCGGCACCGAGCCGGAGCCGGGCGACATGACGGCGTTCCGCCCGGTGTGACGTACGGCCCCGGTGTGACGTACGGAGGGCAGGCCGGTCCGCGGTGGTCCCCGGGGCCCGCGGTGGGTGGGCGGGGCGGCCGCCCACCGCCGGGGTCCGAAACCCATGGGAGCCGACACGGTCGGCCCCCATGCGGTCCGGACCCCTGTCGAGCTCAGGGCGCGTACGGGATATCTTGATGTCGAGCAATGTTGCAGACGGACGTGGAGCGGAGCACCCGGTGACTGACTCGAGCATCATCTATACGCACACTGACGAGGCCCCCGCACTGGCGACGTATTCGTTCCTGCCGGTGGTCCGGGCGTACGCCGCACAGGCCGGTGTCCCCGTGGAGACGCGTGACATCTCGCTGGCCGGACGCATCATCTCCGTGTTCCCGGAGTACCTCGCCGAGGACCAGCGCGTCCCGGACGCCCTCGCCGAGCTCGGCGCGCTGGCGAAGACCCCCGCAGCCAACATCATCAAGCTGCCGAACGTCTCGGCGTCGATCCCGCAGCTCAAGGCCGCGGTCGCCGAGCTCCAGGGCCAGGGCTACGCGCTGCCGGACTACCCGGACGACCCGAAGACCGACGAGGAGCGCGAGATCCGCGCCCGCTACGACAAGATCAAGGGTTCCGCTGTGAACCCGGTCCTGCGTGAGGGCAACTCCGACCGCCGCGCCCCCGCCTCGGTGAAGAACTACGCCAAGAACCACCCGCACCGCATGGGTGCCTGGAGCGCCGACTCCAGGACCAATGTGGCGACGATGGGCGAGAACGACTTCCGCTCCACCGAGAAGTCCGCGGTGATCGCCGCGGACGGCGCGCTGCGCATCGAGCTGGTCGGCGACGACGGCACCACCACGGTGCTGCGCGAGTCCGTACCCGTCCTGAAGGACGAGGTCGTCGACGCCTCCGTGATGCGGGTCGCCGCGCTGCGCGAGTTCCTCACCGTGCAGGTCGCCCGCGCCAAGCAGGAGGGTGTGCTGTTCTCCGTGCACCTGAAGGCCACGATGATGAAGGTCTCCGACCCGATCGTCTTCGGCCACGTGGTGCGCGTCTTCTTCCCGAAGACGTTCGCGCGGTACGGCGAGCAGCTCGCCACGGCCGGCCTCAGCCCGAACGACGGTCTGGGCGGCATCTACAAGGGCCTCGAGGGCCTGCCCGAGGGCGCGGAGATCAAGGCGTCCTTCGACGCCGAGCTCGCCGAGGGCCCGGCGCTGGCGATGGTCGACTCCGACAAGGGCATCACCAACCTGCACGTCCCCTCGGACGTCATCGTGGACGCTTCCATGCCGGCCATGATCCGCACCTCCGGCCACATGTGGGGCCCCGACGGCCAGGAGGCCGACACCCTCGCGGTGCTGCCGGACTCCAGCTACTCCGGCGTCTACCAGGCCGTGATCGAGGACTGCCGCGCCAACGGCGCCTTCGACCCGTCCACGATGGGCTCGGTCCCGAACGTCGGCCTGATGGCGCAGAAGGCCGAGGAGTACGGCAGCCACGACAAGACCTTCGAGATCCCGGTCACCGGCACCGTCCGCCTGGTCGACCAGGCCGGCGATGTCGTCCTGGAGCAGACCGTCTCCGCCGGCGACATCTTCCGCGCCTGCCAGACCAAGGACGCGCCGATCCGCGACTGGGTGAAGCTGGCCGTCACCCGCGCCCGCGCCACCGGCGACCCGGCCGTGTTCTGGCTGGACGAGACCCGCGCCCACGACGCCAACCTGATCGCCAAGGTCGAGCAGTACCTGACCGAGCACGACACCGAGGGCCTGGACATCCGCGTCCTGAACCCGGTCGAGGCCACCAAGCTGTCGGTGGAGCGCATCCGCCGCGGCGAGGACACCATCTCGGTCACCGGCAACGTGCTGCGCGACTACCTCACCGACCTGTTCCCGATCCTGGAGCTGGGCACCAGCGCCAAGATGCTGTCGGTCGTCCCGCTGATGGCGGGCGGCGGCCTGTTCGAGACGGGTGCGGGCGGTTCCGCGCCCAAGCACGTGCAGCAGCTGGTCAAGGAGAACTACCTGCGCTGGGACTCCCTGGGCGAGTTCTTCGCCCTGGTGCCGTCCCTGGAGCAGTTCGCCGAGACCACGGGCAACACCCGCGCCAAGGTCCTCGCCGACACGCTCGACCGCGCCACGGCGACCTTCCTCAACGAGGACAAGTCCCCGAGCCGTCGCCTCGGCGGCATCGACAACCGCGGCAGCCACTTCTACCTGTCCCTGTACTGGGCGCAGGAGCTGGCCGGGCAGACCGACGACGCCGACCTGGCGAAGGCCTTCGCCTCGCTCGCCGAGACCCTCGCCACGAAGGAGCAGAAGATCGTCGACGAGCTGATCGCCGTCCAGGGTGAGCCGGTCGAGATCGGCGGCTACTACCAGCCCGACCCGGCCAAGGCCGCCGCGGTCATGCGCCCGTCCACCACGTGGAACGAGGCGCTCGCGTCGCTGAGCTGACGCGAGCAGGCAAAGGATCCACTGGCTCCGCCCCGGTCGGCATGACGCCCGGCCGGGGCGGAGCCGTGTTCGGCGCCGGCCCGGCCGGCGGGCCGTGCCCCGGTCACATCACGTTCGTGAATGCCGCGTGAAGAGACCGACCACTTACTGAGACGCCATCTCATTTCCAGCCCCCCTCGTCGTAGCATCGAGCTGGTGACACGCTGCCACCGCGACCGCGCACGTGTCACCACTACGGCGTGTCGCGCGAGAAGCCGACACCTACGTCGGCACGTGGTCTTTCCCGACGCCCTGATCCCCAGGGACATCCGGCACGCCCCCGCACCCCACAGGTACATCCGCGGATCCGCACGCCCACCCGTCGTCCGCGCCCGCACTGCGCACGAGGAGCACACCGTGAGTCAGCCCACCGAACCCGCCCTCGCCGGTCACACTCCCGAGGAGACGTCCACCGGTCCCGACATGTCGGCCTGGTCGTTCGAGACGAAGCAGATCCACGCCGGCGCCGAGCCCGATCCCACGACCGGGTCCCGGGCCACGCCGATCTACCAGACGTCCTCGTTCGTGTTCCGGGACACCCAGCACGCGGCCGACCTCTTCTCGCTGGCGGAGCCGGGGAACATCTACACCCGCATCCACAACCCCACCCAGGACGTCTTCGAGCAGCGCGTCGCCGCCCTGGAGGGTGGTGTGGCGGCGGTGGCGCTGTCCTCGGGGCAGGCCGCGCAGACGCTGGCCCTCCTGACACTCGCCGGGACCGGCGACCACATCGTCTCGGCCTCCTCGCTGTACGGCGGAACGTACAACCTCTTCCGGCACACCCTGCCGAAGTTCGGCATCGAGGTGTCCTTCGTCGACGATCCCGACGACGCCGATGCCTGGCGGGCGGCCGTCCGGCCGAACACCAAGGCGTTCTTCGCCGAGACGCTGGGCAATCCGCGGGGCAACGTGCTCGACGTACGGGCGGTCGCGGACGCGGCGCACGGGGCGGGCGTGCCGCTGGTCGTGGACAACACGATCCCCACGCCCTATCTGCTGCGCCCGTTCGAGCACGGCGCGGACATCGTGGTGCACTCGGCGACGAAGTTCCTCGGCGGGCACGGCACCACGCTCGGCGGCGTGGTCGTGGACGGCGGCACCTTCGACTTCGGCGCGCACGCCGAGCGGTTCCCGGACTTCACCGAGCCCGACCCCAGCTACCACGGCCTGCGCTACTGGCCGGCGCTCGGACCCGGTGCGTTCGCGGTCAAGCTGCGCGTCCAGTTGCTGCGCGACCTCGGACCGGCCATCGCCCCGCACTCCGCCTTCCTGCTGCTGCAGGGCGTGGAGACGCTGAGCCTGCGCATGGAGCGGCAGTCCGCCAACGCGCAGGCGCTGGCGGAGTGGCTGGAGCAGCGCGACGAGGTGGCGGTGGTGCACTACCCGGGCCTGCCGTCCAGCCGCTGGCACGAGGCAGCGCGGACGTACCTCCCCCGCGGTGCCGGCGCGGTGTTCTCCTTCGAACTGAAGGGCGGTGTCGAAGCGGGCAAGCGGTTCGTGGACGGTGTGGAGCTGTTCAGCCACCTCGCCAACATCGGTGATGTGCGCAGCCTGATCATCCACCCGGCGTCCACCACCCACAGCCAGCTGGACGAGGAGCAGCTCGAGGCGACCGGCACCGCGCCGGGTCTGGTGCGGCTCTCGGTCGGCATCGAGAGCCTCGCCGACCTCACGGCCGACCTGGAGTCCGGTTTCCGCGCGGCCAAGGGTGCCCCCTGAGCGCCTTCGCAGCCTCCGGAACATCGGTTCCCCTCCCGTCGGCCACCGGGGCCTGGCAGGAGGGGGACCCGCCCGGACGGCGTCAACGGCACGCCCTCGGTACGCCGCTGCCGCTGGAGGCGGGCGGTGAACTCCCCGGTGTGGAATTGGCGTTCGAGACCTGGGGGCGGCTTGCGCCGGACGGGTCCAATGCCGTCCTGGTGCTGCACGCGCTCACCGGTGACAGCCATGCGGCCGGACCGGCCGGCCCCGGTCATCCCACGGCGGGCTGGTGGGACGGGCTGATCGGGCCCGGTCTGGCCCTCGACACCGACCGCTGGTTCGTCGTCGCCCCGAACGTGCTGGGCGGCTGCCAGGGCAGCACGGGACCGGCTTCACCACGCCCCGGCGGGCGGCGCCGGTGGGGCGGTGCCTTCCCCTACCTGACCCAGCGGGACCAGGTCGCCGCCGAGGCCCGGCTGGCGGACGCGCTCGGCGTCGGGACGTGGGCGCTGGTCGTCGGCGGTTCGATGGGCGGGATGCGTGCCGTGGAGTGGGCGGTGACGCATCCGGAACGCACGGGGGCGCTGCTGCTGCTCGCCACCGCGGCGGCCGCGAGTGGCGAGCAGATCGCCTGGTCCACCCTCCAGCTGCACGCCATTCGCAGCGATCCGCACTGGTGCGGCGGCGACTACCACGACACCGGCCGGGGCCCGCACGCCGGACTGGGGATCGCCCGCCGCATCGCCCACGTCACCTACCGGAGCGAGCCGGAACTGTCGGCCCGGTTCGGCCGGGAGCCGCAGGGTACGGAGGATCCGTGGCGCGGCGGCCGGTACCAGGTCGAGTCGTACCTCGACCACCACGCGGTCAAGCTTGTCCGGAGGTTCGACGCGGGCAGCTACGTGGCGTTGACGGAGGCGATGAACGGCCACGACGTGGGACGCGGCAGGGGTGGCGTCCCTGCGGCCCTGCGCCGGGTGACCGCGCCCGCGCTGGTGGCCGGGGTCGACTCGGACCGTCTCTATCCGCTGTCCCAGCAGGCCGAGCTGGCCGCGCACCTTCCCGGTGCCGACCGGCTCAGAGTGGTGGAGTCGCCCTACGGACACGACGGTTTCCTCCTCGAGACGGAACAGGTCGGCGCGCTGATCCGCGAGTTGCTGGGGTAGCCGGCACGGCGGCTCCCGGTCTCGACGTGTTGTCAGTGGTGTGTGGCACCTTGATCATGCCGTGCACCACTGACGAACCCTCCTGGAGCAGCCCGATGGCCGACACCCCGCAGTCCTACGATCTCCTCCCCGGAGCCGGGGACTCCCCCGTGATCCTCCATGTACCGCACTCCTCGCGGGAGATACCGGCCGAGGTGCGGTCCGGGATCGTGCTGGGCGACGCGGAGCTGGAGCGGGAGCTGGACCACATCACCGACGCGCACACCGCCGCGATCGCCGAGGCCGCCGCCGAGGCCGCCGGGATCACTCCGTGGCGGTTCGTGAACGGGCTGTCCCGGCTGGTGATCGACCCCGAGCGGTTCCCGGACGAGCGGGAGGAGATGCTGGCGTCCGGGATGGGCGCGGTCTACACCCGCACCACGCACAAGGAGGCGCTGCGGCCCGACGGGTTCGACCACGGGCCGCTGATCGAGCGGTACTTCCGTCCGTACGCACAGGCCATGACCCAGGCGGTGGCGGACCGTCTGGCGGCCACCGGGCGAGCCGTGATCATCGACGTCCACTCCTACCCCACCGCGCCCCTGCCCTACGAACTCCACGGCGCGGGCCCGCGCCCGCCGGTCTGCCTGGGCACCGACGCCTTCCACACACCGGCCGGTCTGCTCGACGCGGCCCGCGAGGCGTTCGCCCCCTGCGGGGAGACGGGACTCGACAGCCCGTTCGCCGGGACGTACGTGCCGCTGGAGTTCTACGAGAAGCGGGCCGAGGTGACGGCACTGATGGTGGAGATCCGCAGGGACACGTACATGGCCGAGCCTGGCGGTCCCGCGGGGCCGGGCCTGGTGGATGTGGCCTCCGCTCTCCGGGACCTGGTGGACGCGGTCTCGCGCTGACCGGATGCCGTTCCCGTCGCCCGGGCGTAGCGCGTCGCGCTGCGCCCGGCCCTGGATACGGGTCAGGTGCGCAGCCACTCCGTCTCGACCACGTCCCCGGCGGTCCGCAGGCGCAGGGCGAACGGGCCGGAGAGCGGGATGGCGCCGGTGAAACGGCCCATGTCGTCGGCGGTGAGGACGGAGCCCGGCTGCGGTCCGCCCAGCACCTCGATTTGGGCCTGCTGGGGCGGCATCAGCTGCCCCATGAGGCCGTGCGCGGTCACCTCGACGTCCACGGTCACCTCGCCCGCGTTGAAGGTGAGCATCCGCGGCGGGTCCTCGGCCCCTCTGACCGGGATGGCGTCGACCAGCGAGTCGAAGCTCAGCTCGGCCACCTTGGCGTCCAGGTCGTGCAGCGCGTAGGCGTCCACGGCGATCTGCAGCAGCGCCGGCGGCAGCGGGTCCAGGACGGCGGCGGCCTGCCGGAGTTCCTCCTCCAGCAGGTCGGCGTCGGCGTCCGAGCCGCGCGGACCGTCTACGGTCTCACTCATGCCGTTCACCTGATCTCCTTCAAGGATGCCCCAGCCTTCAGGCCGGAGCGGGGGCACCACGTGATCGGGTGAAGTGCCTGCCGCGCGTTGCGAGAACCAAGCGCGCACACCGTGCCGATCGAGGACCAGGACGGCACACCCGAGCTTTGCTCAACAAACCGGGCAGGTTCCGTCCCGGCTGGTGTCGAGGGAGTAGGACCTCGTAGGTCGCTGACCTGTGGGGCTTCCTGAGCCAGGAATCCCCCTGCTTCAACTGGGGGCGGGTTCAAATCGCCCCCCGTGCCTCGAGCCGGGCCCTCAGTCGGCGCAGACAGCGCTGGCGCAGGGGCCCGATGCTGCCCACCGCGATACCGAGCGCGGCGGACACCTCCTGATAGCTGGGTGGCGGCGAGGCGATCAGCACGCGCAGCAACTGCCTGCACCGGTCGCCGAGTTCCTCGAACTCCTGCCACATCCGCCGTACCCGCTCGCTCTGGGCGGCGGCTTCCTCCGCCTCCAGCAGCGACTGCTCCGGTGTGCCGTCCTCGCTGATCCGGTCCAGCAGCTGCGGGTCGTCCGTCAGGGTCAGCCGGCGCGCGTTCCTGAGCACCTTCAGGCACTCGTGCCGCGCCGTACTGGCCAGCCAGGCGCCCGTCTTCTCCGGTTCGCGGATCCGCCCCAGATTCTGGGCGAAGCGGAACCACACCGTCTGGTAGACCTCGTGCGCGTCGGCGTCGGAGAGCCGGTGGGCGCGCACCACGGACCACACCAGAGGGCCCAGCCCTTCCACGATCGACTTCCAGGCCGCCGCGTCACCGCCGACGGCGGACTGGACCAACGCGCCGACATCACTACGGTCCACTGCCCCACCCCTCGTGTACGGCACGTCATCGTACGCCGTGGAGGGGGCGGTTCCGCACCTCATGTCCGGGTGGAGGGGGCGGTTCCGCACCTCATGTCCGGGTGGAGGGGAGCGCGACCGGCGTGGGACTCCAGGTGGCCGGGATGAGTGCCGGTACGTTCGCTCCGCGCACCTCGGCGACCTCCCTGTTCCCGTCCATCAGCTGCGTCAGGGCCTTGCGCGGGTCGTTCTCGGCCCGAGCGGTCATGTGGGCGGCGATCATGCCGACGGCGACGGGAGTGGCGAACGAGGTGCCGCTCCACTGGGCGAGGCCCTCGAACATCACCTGGTCCGGCTTGCCGGAGCCGCCCTCGTCGCTCAGGACGCCGGTGTGCCGGGGGTGCCGGCAGGTGCAGGCGTAGCCGAAGCCGTAGCGGCAGGCGTCGTAGGTGGAGTGCTGGTAGACGTACGGCACGGGGGTCTCGAAGCCGGTGAGCGCGCTGGTGAGGCGCTCGCCGGGAGCGTAGGCCTTCACCCAGGCGCCGTGGTTGCTGAAGCAGGCGCCGAACTCGGCGTCGCCGCGCAGGGCCCCGATCGACAGGACGGCGTTCTCGAAGCCGGGGAGGCCGGCGTAGGCGGCGGGCCAGAACGGGGTGGCGCTGGAGTTGTTGCCGGCGGCGGCGACCAGCAGGGTGCGCTGCTGCCGGAGTTCCCGCATGAAGGCGTCGACGCCGAGCAGTCCGTCGGTGCGGCCGTTGGAGGTGCCGGCGGAGAGGCTGATGACATCGGGCCAGCCGCCTTGGTCCACGGCCTCGAACAGCTTCTCGCCGAACTCGGACTCCAGGATGGCACCGGCGTCGTTCAGGGTGCCGCGGACGGTGATGTCGGTGTTGGGGGCGACGGCCGCGACGAGCCCCGCGATGAACGTGCCGTGGCCGCAGTACTGCCTCAGGATGCCGTCGTCCCCGCACTCCTCGACCTGGGCGTCGCCCTGGGTGTGGGCGAGGAGCGGGTAGGACCGGTAGTCGTTCATGAGGCCGGTGTCGATGACGAGGACTCCGACGGCACTGTCCGGGTTGTGGGCTCCGTCGGCGACGGCCGGGTTGGGCTGCGCGCCGGCCTCCACGGGCACGGGCTCGTCGCCGGGGCAGGCGTTGACCGCGATCGACACCACGTGGTTGCGGCTGACCAGCCGTCGGCCGGTGCGGCCCTCCGGCTCCCGCAGGGCGCGCAGGGCGCCCGCGACGGCGAGGTCGCCGCTGCCGTCGCCCTGCCCGGGGTCGGCGACCTGGATGCGCGTGATGCCCGAACGGTTGGTCTCCGGGCCCGTCCGGCGCACATGATCGGCGGTCAGGCCCGCGAACGTGGTGAAGTGCCGGCGCACGGTGTCCTCGACGAGGCGCGCCTCCTCGCCGTCGCGGGCGAGCACGACGCCCTTCTCGTAGAGGAACTCTCCCGCGTCGTCCGGGCCGATCGCCAGGGGGACGTCGGGCATGGAGCGCTGGATCTGGTCGTACTGCTCACGGAATCGCTGTGGTGCCATGGCGTGTCCTCCACCGGGGCGATGGCGGCCGAGGCCGCGGAAGCTGTCGTAGAGCGGAGCTGGTGCGGGCGGAGCTGGTGCCGGGCCGTGCAGTCGGTGAACGGTACGTCGTGAATCAGAGTCGTGGGGCGGCCCTTTGATACAACATCGCACCTGTGAGGCACGGTTGCGGAGCACTACCATCCATGGAGTGACAGCGGGAAGCGAATCGGTGCTGGAGCTGCTGCCGATGGTCTTCGCCGACCCCGGCGAAGCCCTGGCGAGGGCGGAAAAAGTGCTGGGCGACCGTCCCACGCCGCTGCACGCGTCCGTCGCCCACCAGGTGATCGGCATCTGGCAGCGGGACTTCGGCGACATGCGGCTGGCCCTGACGCATCTGCGCCGTGCCCGGGACTGGGCGGCGCGCGCGGACTCGGCCGAGCGGGAGGCGGACGTCCTGGGCACCCTCGGGGTGGCGCTGGTGCACGCGGGGCGCACCCGGCAGGGCCTGGACGCCCTGGGGCGTGGCGTCGAGCGCGGTACCGGGCACACCCGCGCGCGTGTGCTGTTCCGGCTTGCCTACTCGTGGTGGGTGCTGGGGCATCACAAGGAGGCGCTGGAGGACGTACGGCGGGCCATCACCGTGCTGCGGCAGGTGGACGACGTGATCTGGACGGCGCGCGCCCTGACCCTGCGCGCGACGGTGCATCTGGCGCTGGGTGCGGTGAAGCAGGCGAACGCCGACTTCACCGCGGCGGAGTCGCTGTGGGACACCACGGGCCAGGAACACGACAAGGCGGACGCCGTGGAGAGCCGGGGTCTCGCCGCGTTCCGCTCCGGTGACATTCCGGCGGCGCTCAGACTGTTCGACGAGGCGGAGGAACGCTACGCCAAGCTCGGCACGCCGACGTTCATGCTCGACATCCGGCGCTGCGAGGTGCTGATGGCGGCGGGACTGGCGTCCGAGGCGCTGACGGCGGCGGACGCGGCGGTCAAGACGCTCGACGGGATCGGCGGCCAGTCCACTCGCAAGGCGGAGCTGCTGCTGACCGCCGCGCGGGCTGCCCGGCTGGCGGACGATCCGCAGACGGCGATCGTCCGCGCGGCGCTCGCCGTACGGCTGTTCACGGGGCAGCGGCGCGCCTGGTGGGAGACGCACGCGCGGCTGGTACTGATCGAGGCGCGGCACGCGGCCGGGCGCGGTTCGGGGCGGCTGGTCGCGGAGGCGGCGACGGTGGCCGACCGGCTGGCCGCGCTGGGCGCGCCGGCCGCGCCGGAGGCGTCCCTGCTCGCGGGCCGGATCGCGCTGGACCTCGGCTGGACGGCGGACGCCGAGCGGCATCTCGCGGTCGCCGCCCGCAGCAGACGCAGCGGGCCTCCGCTCGCGCGGCTGACGGGCTGGGCCGCGCAGGCGTTGCGGGCGCAGGCGGCCGGGTCCGCGCGAGGTGTCCTGGAGGCCTGCCGGCGAGGGCTCGACGTGCTCGACGACCACCGGATGACGCTGGGCGCGTCGGAGCTGCGGGCCCGTGCCACCGCGCAGGGCGCGGAGCTGGCCGCTCTGGCTCAGCGGGCGAGCCTGGTCTCGGGCGGGCCGCGGCGGCTGCTGGTGTGGAGTGAACGCTGGCGGGCCACCGCGCTGTCCACGCCGCCCACCCGGCCGCCCGCCGACCCGGCTCTGCTCCGCGGCATGACCGCCTACCGGGAGATCGCCGCCCGCGCGGAGGAGGCCCGGATGGACGGCAGGGCCGTGCCGGCGCTGGAGCGGGAACAGCGGCGCCTGGAGCGGGAGATCCGTTCCCGCACCCTGCACGTGCGCGGTACGGCGGCCGAGGGCCGGGGCCGGTTCGACGTCGGGGGCCGGTTCGACGTCGGCAGGCTGCTGCGGCGGCTGAGTGACAGCGGTGACGTCCAGCTGGTGGAACTCGCCGTGCTCGACGGGCGGGTGCAGGTGCTGCTGTGCGGGCAGGGACGGGTACGGCGGTTCGAGGCGGGTCCACTGGCCGCGGCGGAGACCGAGGCCGAGCATGTGCAGGCCGGGCTGCGGCGCCTCGCCCATCCGGGGGCGGATGCGCGGCTGCCGGTGGTGGAGGCCGCGGGCCGGCGTCTGGAGGAGTTGCTGCTGGGTCCGGCGGCGGCGCATCTGGGCACCGGCCCGCTGGTGGTCGTACCACCGGGGCGGCTGCACCGGGTGCCGTGGGCGCTGCTGCCGTCGCTGCGGGACCGGGTGTTCAGTGTGTCGCCGTCGGCGAGCGGCTGGCTGCGCGCGCGGGAGACCGCGCCGCCGCCCGGGGGCCGGCAGGTGCTGGTGCGCGGCCCCGGGCTCGCGACGGGTGGCGCGGAGGTGCCGGAGCTCGCCGGCCGGTACGGCGGGGCGAGGGTCCTGGAGGAGGACGACGCGAGGGTGGAGCGGGTACTGGAGGAACTGGACGGGGCCGAGCTGGCGCACATCGCCGCGCACGGCGAGTTCCGCGCGGACGGACCGCTGTTCTCTTCGCTGCGGATGACCGACGGGCCGCTGATCGTGCACGACTTCGAGCGGCTCGACCGCAGCCCCTACCGGATCATCCTGTCCTGCTGCGACACCGCGCGGTTCGCCAGTGTGGGAGCCGACGAACTCCTGGGCCTGGTCACGGCGTTGCTGCCGCTCGGCACGGCGGGCGTGGTGGCGTGCAGCGCGCCCGTGAACGACGCGGCGGTGGTGCCGCTGATGCTCGCGCTGCACAAGGGGCTCGACGCGGGGCTGTCCCTGGCCCAGGCCCTGCGCGACGCGCGGGCCTCGCTGCCGGGCGACACGGTGCACCGGGCCACCGGGTGGGCGTTCTCGGCGTTCGGCGCGGCCTGAGCCAAGCGGTCGGCCCCCGGCCCGGAGTACGACGGGTCAGGCGGGCTGGGCCTCCCGGAGTTCGATCAGCCGGGGGTCAGTCAGCCAGGGTTCCGTCAGCCGGGGCAGGGCGGCGCGGTTGCTCGCACCGAGGCGGGTGTAGGCGCTGTACAAGTGGTTGCCGACGGTGCGGACCGACAGCGTGAGGTGCTCGGCGATCTGCCGGTTGCTGAGGCCCCTGGCGGCGAGGGTGACGATCTGCCGTTGCCGTGCGGTGAGTTCGCCCAGGACCAGACCCGCGAGTGCCGGGGTGCGGGCACCCTGGCAGCGGCGGGCGAGGGCGACGGCACGCGTCCGTGCGGTGCGGGCGGCGCCCGGGTCGCGGTGGGCAGCGGCGGCCTGGGCGTGCGCCTCGGCCGCGAACAGCAGGAAGCCGCGCCGCTCCAGTTCCCCGGCCACGCGGTCCAGGGCGGGACCGTCGGCGCGCGCGAGGGCGTCGGCGTGGGCGGCGAAGACACCGGTGAGCCGCCCGGCGGCCCGCTCGGGGGTGCCCAGGCGGACGGCGTCATAGGGGTCGTGAGGGGCGTGGGGTGTGTGCCGACCGCTCGTGCGGGCGGCCGACTGGGCTTCGGTGAGGGCGAGTTCGACTCCGGCTCCGGCTCCGACTCCGACTCCGACTCCGGCTTCAGCTCCGACTCCGACTCCGACTCCGACTCCGGTTGAGCCGGGGAATGCGGAGGCCGTCGTGCCCAGTCCCTCGCGGGCCCATGCGGCGGCCTCCCGTACTTCGCCCCGCAGCCGCGCGTACCGGGCCCGCAGTGCCGCGTACCCGGCGGGCACCGGGACACCCTCCGCCACCAGCCAGTCCCCCACGGGCGCCGGGACGGTCCGGACGTCTGCCTGGCCGATCAGCGCGGTGAGGGCAGCGGCCTCGGCTTCCAGGGCGGATCCGTACTCCTCGGGTGCGCGGGCCAGCCGTCGCGCCCGCAGCCTGCCGGCCGCGGCCCGTAGGACGGGGCCGTGCAGGGGGTGGGCGAGACGGACGGCGCCCTGGTCGTCGACGTGGACCAGGCAGTCGTCCTCCAGGCGTTCGAGGGCTGCGAGGTCGAGGGGGTCAGGGCCCGCCGGGCCGACGACCGGGTCCATCGGGCCCTCCGGTCCCGTCGGGTCGTCCAGGTTCACCGGCAGGGGTTCGGCGAAGGCCAGACGGTCCAGCGTCTCGCGTTCGCCGGGGCCTGTACGGGTGAGCAGGTGGGCGGTGTGCTCGCGGACGGCCGGTGTGAGCGGCACCGGGCCCCGCCAGGCCCACTCGTCCGTGCCCGGTACACGGGTGAGGTCCTCGTGTCCCCTTAGTGCCCCCAGGAGTTCGCGCAGCAGCCGCAGGTCGCCGCCGGCGAGGCGGTGCAGCCGGTTGACGGTGAGGGGCTCCGGGATCCGGCCCGCGCCCACCGTGACCAGCCGTGCGGTCTCCTCGCGGGGCAGCGGCCCCAGGGGCAGGCGGGACAGCAGCTCGCCGGTCCACAGCCGGGACACCGCGGCGGGTACGGGAGCTCCGTCGGTGACGACGATCAGGAGCCGGGTGTCCGACCGCACGGCGAGTTGATGGACCAGGGCGGCGGAGGAGTCGTCGAGCAGGTGGGCGTCGTCGACCAGCAGGGTCCTTACTCCGGACAGGAGTTGGACCGCGCGGTGCAAGGTGACCGATTCGGGCAGCAGAGAGGCGAAGGCGGCGAACGGCATCCGGTGGGCCTGCGGGATTCCGGCGACCCGGGCGCAGTCGGTGCCGCGGACGGCCTCGGTGACGAGCCGGGTCTTGCCCCGGCCCGGCGGTCCGGTCACCACGAGGCCACGCCGGGCTCCGGCCAACGACCGGCGGACCAAATGCAGTTCGTCCTCCCTGCCGGTGAAGGGCCAGAGCGGCAAGGGCTCCAACGCCACCGAGTCCCTCATGGACGGCGTCTCCTCCCTCTCGTGGGGCCGGAACGGCGTGTACGGCGTGATCGTGTTCCCCGGCAAAGTCGTCACATCAACAGGAGCGGGGATACTCACGCCTGATACAGGGCGAGTTGAGTAGGCCCCGACTCAGGCGCCGGGGGCCGTCCGTGGGGCACTCTCTCCCCCATGCCCCCTCGCTACTGCTCGCTGACGCGGCAGCCGGCCCCCGCCTTCACGCCGGGGCTCGCCGCCGAGCGGCTCGGCGCGCTGACCGCCGGGCGGCGGATGTGGGTCAACGGCACCGTGCTGCACTACTGCTTCTTCCGCGGCGACACCGACGGGTCGGTCATTCCCGTGCCGGGGACCAAACGGACCCGGTGGGTGTCGTGGGGCGGCACCAAGACGCAGCAGGACGTGGTGCGCGAGTGCTTCGCCGAGTGGCAGGGTCTCGGGATCGGGCTCGCCTTCACCGAGGTCCGCGACCGCTCGGAGGCGGAACTGCGCATCGGCTTCCAGTCCGGCGGCGGCTCCTGGTCGGCCGTGGGCAAGGAGGCGCTCCTGACGGGTCTGCACGACCGCACCATGAACTTCGGCTGGGACCTGACCGAGCCCGCGGAGCGCGCGACGGCCCTGCACCAGATCGGCCACGCCCTGGGCATGCTGCACGAGCACCAGAGCCCCTGCGCGGGTCTCCACTGGGACGACGAGGCCGTGTACGCCGAGCTGGCGGGCCCGCCCAACCACTGGAGACGGGAACGGACGCACCACAACATCCTGCGCAAGCTGGACGCGAACGAGGTCAACGGGCCCGTCTGGGACGCCGATTCGATCATGGGGTACGCCTTCGCGCCGGGTCTGATACTGGAACCGGAGCAGTTCCGCGGGGGCGTCCATCCGCCCGGCACGCTGTCCGCGGCGGACAAGGAGTTCGCCCTCGGCTGGTATCCGCCGGCCGAACGGCCCGGCCCGCCCGCGCTGGTGCCGTTCCGTTCGGTGCCACTCGCTCTGGGCCCCGGGGAACAGGTCGACTTCCACATCGACCCGGTGGAGACCCGCGACTACACGGTGGGCACCTTCGGCGACGGCGACCTGGTCGTCGTGCTGTTCGAGGAGCGGGCCGGGGAGCCCCGCTACCTCGCCGGGCACGACGACGGAGGAACCCCGCGCAACGCGGCCCTCGCGGTCCGGCTCGTCAAGGGCCGCCGCTACTACGTCCGGATCCGCCTCTACTCCGCGCGGGGTTCGGGCGAGACCGCGGTCATGTGCTGGTAGCGGCACCGGTCCGCTGAACACGGACGCCACGACCACTGTCCGGCGCCGGGGGAGCGGTCGGGAGTCGGTCACCTTCGGGGGAGGGTGACCGGCTTCCGGCCCACGCCACGTCCGGGACCGCGGCGACCGGTTACCCCGGGGCCGGCGATCAGGCGGTACGGGCCTGTGCGCGAAGGGTCTTCAGCGTTCAGCGGGTCCCCGTACGGACGGCAGGTCTCAAGCCCCGGAAACCCAAGGGCCTTTTCGCGTCGACGCACGATCACCGTGAGCCGATTTTCTTTCGGCGGGCGGCAGTTGACGCGCCGGAACCGTCGCCGGTCTCCGTCGACACCCGTGTGCCTCGCCCCGTTAAAGTGCGCAGTGACACGATGGAGATCATGGGAGTGTGCTGAAACATGGACAATCTGCTGATAGTGCTGGTCGGGGTGGCCCTCGGGGTCATCTATTTGCTGCCCTCGTACCTGGCATTCGCGCGTGGTGCGAAAGACCGGTGGTTGATCCTCCTCATCAACGTCGCCTTCGGGGCATCGCTCATCGGCTGGGGTGTGGCCCTCTACATGGCCACCCGTACGCCGAAGCGGGCCAAGTCGCTTGCCCAGTAGGGCGACGGGTTCTGTGCCCGGGGGTGCGCCGCACTCCCACCCGCTGACGCCGGTCAAGAGCGCCGGCCCCCAAGTATGGTCAGGGCTGGTTCGGATGTCTCCGAACCAGCCCTGACCTGCGACTCTCACAAGTCGGGACAACATGATTTGAACCTGCGGCCCCCCTGCTCCCCCCAGTGAATGAGATACCGTCCAATCGCCGCTCACGCATCCTCACCGCCCCGCAGCTCTGCCCACACCCGTTTGCCCCACGGCAGCAGTTCGGTGCCCCAGCGAACGGCCAGCTCATTCACGAGTGCGAGGCCACGCCCGCCCTCGCCCTCGTCGTCCGGCTCCTTGACCGCAGGGGGCACCCTCGAGAAGTCCACGACACCGATGCGCACCCGGGCCGCCCCGGGCCGATCGACGGTAAGCCGGATGGATTCCCTCCGAGCATGCCGGACGGCGTTGGACACCAGCTCGGAGACGATCAGAGCGCCGTCGTCGGCCAGGTCGTCCAAACCCCAGACGGCGAGCGCGACGCGCACCAAGCGGCGCGCGGTGGCGGCGCTCTCCGGCTCGCACGGCAGGGTCTCGCTGTACCCGGGGCAGCCGGTGGGACGCGCCCGCGTTGCAGGTTGCGGCATGTCGGTCTGCTCTCTCAGATCGGCCGAGCCCGGGGGCCGTTCGCGCGGTCGCCGGGGCGCTGTCCTCTTATGTAAGCGACATGCCAGGAACGCTGACAGGGACGCAACGTCCCACTTTCAGCACGCTATTCGCTGACTCCCAGGAACTCTGCCAACGGTCGAAGCCCCGGCGGATGGTTGGGCAGCGCCCACAGGTCACGCACGATGGCCACGGCCAACGTGTGGTGCTGCATCCACGTCGGCGCCACCCGGCGCAGGGACTCCAGGGTCTTCACCGCCCCGGCCGCGTCCCCGATGTCCGTGTGGGCTCGGGCCACGTCCAGCAGCAGCCACGTCCGCCAGGACGGCGGGGTGTCCTTGCTCAGCCGCATTCCCTTGGCCAATGCCAAGGCGTCCCGCGGGTGACCGTACTGAACAGCGAGGCGGACACGTTCAATGCGGACCGACGAGGGGCTGAAGACACTGACCATACGATGGTCGCCACCGTCGGGCAGCTTCGAGACTCGGGCGGCTTCCTTCTCCGCCGCCTCCATCATCGTCGCCGCACGCTCGTAGTCGCCGCTCCTCGCGGCCGACGTGGCGGCGCTCATGGTCAGCGCTCCCCACACCTTCAGGCCGTCGGCTGTCTCGTCACGGCCTGCGTTCACCATGTCGTCGGCGGTGCGGAGGGCAATGCTCAACGCATCCTCCAGGCGACCCTGCCGCTGATAGGTCCACGCCGTGGAGTTGACGATCATCGGCAGAAGCAGCGGATCGGAGGACTGTCCCGCAGCGTCCATGGCGCGCTCCAGGCTCGTCAGAGCAAGGTCGGTCTTGCCCATCCGCACGGCAACGTGTCCGGCGAGCTGAAGCACCTTGCCCAGGGCTGCGAAACCGGCCCCGCGGTCGTCGTCGTTGCCCGAAGCCGTGGCGGTGCGCGCATCAGAGAGCAAGTCCGGCAGCGCCTTCATCACCGTGTCGAACTCTGCGGCGTGGTACTGCGTCCAGCCGTCCGCGATCTGCTCGCGGAGACGGTCCAGCGAGAAGTCAGGCCCTGGCGGCTCCGTCTCCGGCCCCCAGAGCACGGGCATGATGGCACGGCGTACGGCCACGAAGCGTGGTCCGTCGTTCTCTCCTGTGGAGGAGACCGCAGGCGGGTCGCCCAGGAGCGTGGTCAGTTCCACGCCGAGACCGTTGGCCAGTGCGTGCAGTGTGGGCAGGCGCGCCGAGTGCTTCCGACGCTGTTCGAGCTGGCGGATCACATCGACGGACACGCCGGAGCGTTCGGCCAACTCTTCTTGCGTCAAGGAGGCCAGACGGCGCAAGCGGCGCAGGGTCCGTCCCAGGTCTTCGTTTGCCACGCTGCCACGGTACGCCGCCACGACTGGTGAAGATCTCTGATGGCACCGCCCGCAGTGGCCGAACTGCTCGGCTGACCTTGATCAACAGCGCTTGTGAGAAATCGTGAGACGACGACCCCCGAAAACGATCGAGGGCCCTGCCTCACCGAAGTGAAATAAGGCCCTGACCTGGGCTCGAAGCCCTCTTGCACCGTCGGGACGACAGGATTTGAACCTGCGACCCCTTGACCCCCAGTCAAGTGCGCTACCAAGCTGCGCCACGTCCCGATGCATTCCGCGCGGCGTACCGCGTGATCACGCAGGTCAACAGTACCGCATACGGAAGGCGGCCCGGCACCGGAGGGCGCGGGGGTCCACGACCGCGGCTCGGGCCGTGTGACTCCCAGCCCGGCCGCGTCGGGCTCCCGGGCAGCCCTCGGGAGCCCTTCCTGTTTTTCGGGTCTCCGCAGGAGTCACCCCGTGGCATCGCCTCGCGGCACACCGTCGGCCTGGGCGTCGGTGTCGACCGGTGGGGTGCCGTGCGTGTGGAAGGACGCGGTGGTCCGCAGTCCCCATGCCTGGCCCTTGGTCCGCTCGGCCTCCGTCCAGGTGATCAGCGGCCGGTCGGGCACGAGCAGCAGGCGGGTGAGCGGGTTGCACAACTCGACGCGGTTGCCGCCCGGTTCGTAGATGTAGAGGAAGAACGTCTGCCGGGTCGCGTGCCTGTGGGGCCCCGTCTCGATGAACACCCCGGTGACGACGGCGAGATCGGCGGCGCGCAGGATGTCCTCGCGGGTGTCGGTGGCGAAGGCGACGTGGTGCAGCCGCCCGTTCGAACCCGTCCAGTCCTCGGTGTGGACGACGTCGTACGACTTGTGCGTGTACGTCAGCCGGCGGGCCGCGATCCGGCCGTTGTCGAGCCGGACCTGTTCGGTGGGGCGTGCCCCGAGGACCCGCTGCCGGAACTCCGCGTTGGCGAGGACGTCGGCGGCGAGGAAGTTGACGTGGTCGAGCCGCCGGACACCCACGCCCCGGCCGGGTTTGGCCTGCGGCTGGTTCTTCAGCGCGGGTTTCGGTTCGTCGGGGGCGCGGTAGTGCTCGCCCTCCCCGTACAGGGCGTGTTCGTGGCCGTCCGGGTCGGTCGTGACGTACAGCTTGCCGAGGCCCGGTTCGTCCTCGGTCAAGCGGCCGGATCCGCCCGCCTCCTCGATCGCCCGGGCCCGGCGGTGCAGGGCCTCTGTTCGCTGGAGGTCCGCAGGGCGAGCCGGCCGAGGCCGGGCCGCTCGCAGGCGGTGAGCACCAGGCTGCGCTGTTCGTAGTCATCGAAGGTGTGCAGCCGGACCGTGTCGCCGTCCTGGCCGTTGGCCGTGAGGCCCGGGTAGTCGGTGAAGAAGGCGACGCCGGCGTCCAGGTCCGGGGTGAAGAGCTGCACGTGTCCGAGGTGGGCGAGGTCGCCGAGCGGCGGGGCCGTCGGGGACCTCCAAGAGCTTGGACGGGGACTCGGGGACGGTCCGGTCAGCCGCGCAGGGCCTCGATCACGCTGGTGAGGTGGGCGCGGACGGCCGCCTCGGCCGCCTCGGGGTCCCTGGCCCTGATCGCTTCGATCATGGCCAGATGCTCGACCAGGGAGTGCTGCGAGCGTCCTGGCCTGAGCGCCAGCCGGAATCGGTGGCGGACCAGTTGGCCGTTGAGGCGGTCCAGCAGGGCCACGGCCGTCCGCTGACCGGAGAACTCCTGGATGCGGGTGTGGAGTTCCTGGTTGAGCTGGGAGTAGGTGAGGGGGTCGCCGTCGGCCACGGCCTTGGTCATCGCCGTGCCCAGTTCGGTGAGCCGGTCCAGTTGCGCGTCGTCGGCCGTGGCGGCGGTCTTGGCGGCGCACAGCCCTTCGAGCACCATCCGGCATTCGGTGATGGCGACCGCTTCCTCCACGGTCACCACCCGCACCCGTGAGCCGCGGTTGCGGATCCGCTCGACCAGGCCCTGGGCCTCCAGGTCGATGAGCGCGGCCCGGATGCTGGCCCGGGTCACCCCGAACTGCTCGGCGAGCTCGTTCTCCACCAGCCGCTGGGCCGGCGCCATGTCGCCGCGCAGGATCGCTTGTCGCAGCTGCGCGAAGGCATGCCGCTTGGCCTGCTCTCCGGTGCTCGGGCGGCCTTGGTCGGGCATCGTCGCTCTCCCCTGAGTGGGTGCCTGGTGACCCTAGGCTCATCCAGACATAATGGTCAACAATTTCGTTCGCTCCATTGCGGACAAGTACTGCCCACCCGGTCCGCTCCTTGACACCCTCACCCGTGCACACTCAAGGTTTGTCTGGACAAGGATGGACAGAACAGGGAACGATCCGGGTACGGAACGGTCCGAGGAAGGGCTCTCATGGTGGATACGCTCGGTGTCGCCGTCATCGGATTCGGCTGGATGGGGCGGGTGCACACCCAGGCGTACGCGCGGGTGCCGCACCACTATCCGCAGCTCGCCCTGCGCCCGGAACTGATCACGGTCGCCGAGGAGGTGCCGGGCCGGGCCGAGGAGGCTGCCGCGCAGTTCGGGTTCGCCCGCACCACCCGCGACTGGCGCGACGTGGCCGCCGACCCGCGCATCCAGGCGGTCAGCATCACGGCCCCGAACTTCCTGCACCGTGAGATCGGCGTCGCGATGGCCGAGGCCGGCAAGCACATCTGGATCGAGAAGCCGGTCGGTCTCACCGCCGACGACGCCCGCGCGGTGGCGGACGCCGTCGAGAAGGCAGGCGTCCGCAGCGCGGTCGGCTTCAACTACCGCAACGCACCCGCCGTCGAGGCGGCCCGCGCGCTGATCGCCGCCGGCGACATCGGGACCGTCACCCATGTCCGCATCCGTCTGTTCAGCGACTACGCCGCCCATCCCGAGTCCGCTCTGACCTGGCGCTACGAGCGGGAGCGCGGCGGCAGCGGAGTGCTCGGCGACCTGGCCTCGCACGGCGCCGACCTGGCCCGCTTCCTGCTCGGCGACATCGCCTCGCTGACCGCCGACACGGCGATCTTCCTGCCCGAGCGGGCCCGCCCGGCCGGCGCCACGGCCGGCCACTCCCGCGCCGCCGGCGGCGAACTCGGCCCGGTGGAGAACGAGGACTACGTCAACTGCCTGCTGCGCTTCGCCTCCGGCGCGCGCGGGGTGCTGGAGGCCTGCCGGGTCTCGGTCGGCGAGCAGAACAACTACGGCTTCGAGGTGCACGGCACCAAGGGCGCCGTGTTCTGGGACTTCCGGCGGATGAACGAACTCGGCGTCAGCCGCGGCACCGCCTACCAGGACCAGCCGGTGAGCACGGTTCATGTCGGTCCGGGCGACGGCGAGTTCGGCGCGTTCCAGCCGGGCGCGGCGAACGCCATGGGCTACGACGACCTGAAGGTCATCGAGGCCCACCGCTTCCTGCGCTCCGTCGCCGAGGACACCGCGTACGGCGCCACGCTCACCGACGCCGTGCGCAGCGCGGCCGTACTGGACGCGATGGTGCGCTCGGCCGAGAGCGGGTCCTGGGTGACGGTGGACGCCTCCTCGTGACGTTTCAGCAGGCCGCGCTCTCCCGGCGGCCCAGCCAGACCTTCAGCGGCACCAGCACCAGCCACCACCACATGGCGGCGGGCCCGACGACCAGGGCCAGCGGGATGGTCGCGAGGAACACCGCCACCGTCGAGCCCAGGTCGGCGATGGAGAGCTTCTCGTCCCGCGCCGGGGCCGCGTCGCCGCGCAGCCAGGGGCGTCTGGCGAGGAGGACGGCCAGCGTGAGATGGACCCCGCCGAGTGCGGCGACCGCCGCCGAGTAGATGACCGCCGAGACGCGCTCGTCGCCGTACTCCGAGATCAGCGCGGTCGGGAACGGCAGCAGTGCCGCGATGCCCAGGCCGAGCACGGTCAGCGAGATCACCTGTCCGTCCACCTGCCGGACGGTGCGGAAGATCGCGCGGTGCTCGCGCCAGAAGCCGGCCAGCACCACCAGGCTGACCGCGTAGGCGCCCAGGTTGGGCAGCAGCTCGCGCAGGGCGTCGTGGTACTCCTCGGGGCTCAGTCCCTGCGGCACGGAGAGGTCCAGAACGAGCAGGGTGATGGCGATGGCGAACACGCCGTCGGCGAGGGTCACCAGCCGCTCGGGCCCGCCTTCCGGGGTCGGTTTCCTCATGCGCACGACGGTAAGGGCCTGTCGGAGAACGACATGTGGGCGAGCGGCGCGCTGGCCTGCGGGTTCAAGTCTCAAAACCCACAGGTTAATTTCCGGCAGGCCCTAAGGGCTGTCCGGTAATCCGTGGTGGACCAGCGCGCGGCGTCGGATGCGGTGCATCGCAAGGCGGAGGGGCGTCCGCATACTGAATGTATGTGGACGTTCCGACAACGCGGCGAGGTGCCGTAGCCGGCGTCGCGCGCCCGCCAGGGATTACCGGACAGCCCTTAGGCAGCCCCGGCCCGCCGGACCGGGATACACGCCCGGGCCGCGGCTCCTTCACCGCGAGCCGTCACCCGGCCACCGTGCCGGGCGGCATGTTGTAGGGGGTGACCACCTGGATCGCGGAGGGGAGGGTGGGGCCGGCCGGCGGCAGGGCGCCGTGCGCGCGCATCACGATGTGGCAGGCCTCGCGCAGGTCATGGCGCAGGTCATGGTGGAGCACCGCGGACAGCCGGTGCTCGCGCAGCAGCCGGGCATTGTCGTGGTCGAGGTCGTGGGCCACGAACACGGCGCACTCCCGCCCGGCGTCCTCGAAGGCACGCAGGGTCGCGATGTTGCCGCCGCCGATCGAGTAGACGGCACGGATGTCCGGGTCATGGTCCAGGGCGGCCCGGACGAGGTCGTACTGGGTCGTGTCCAGGCCCTGGCCCTCGGCGATCTCGACGAGGGTGCGCCGGGGGTGGCGGGCGCGCATGGTGCTGCGGAAACCCATCTCGCGCTCCTCCTCGTTGCGGAAGGATCCGCTGCTGAGGCTGGTGAGCACATTGCCGGGCCGCTTCCCCAGCCACTGGCCCACGAGGTACGCGGCGGTCGCGCCGGCCGCCCGGTTGTCGCTGCCGACGCAGCCGACGCGGGCGCTGGTGGGCAGGTCGGTCACCAGGGTCACCACCGGGATGCCCGCGGCGGCGAGCCGTCCGACGGCCTCGGTGATCCCCGGGACGTCCGGCGCCTTGAGGATCACCCCCTGCGAACCGCGCCGGGCGATCCGGTCGAGGACGCCGGTCAGTCCGTCGGCGGGGCCGGTCTCGCGGAAGTGGAAGCGGGAGCGGACCACCGCCGGGTGCAGCGTGGGCAGTTCGGCCTCCAGGGCGGCCCGCACGGCGGTGGAGAACCGCTCGGGCGACTGCATCACGATGTCCACCATGAACGTACGGCCGACCAGCCGGACCTGGGTGCGCTGCCGGTCCAGGTCGGCGATCGCCCGGCGCACCTCCTGCGCGGTGCTGTCCCGTACTCCGCCCCGGCCGTTGAGCACCCGGTCGACGGTGGCCTCGCTCAACCCTGCCTGACGTGCGATTTCCCTGATCGGGAAGGGATGGCCCATACGACCGGCTCCTGAGAATCCTGAGGGGTTTTTGATGGCTGGCTGCTGGTTGCCCGAAGGCTTTGTACTGACAAGAATGACAGAGCCGAGTCCCCCGCTGACCCGAAACGTGACCCGAAAGGACGACCATGTCCTTCTCCACCGCTTCCACCCCGGTCCAGCCGTCCGCCGAGCAGCGGTCCTGGCTGTCCGAGCAGGACTGTGACCTGGACGCCTTCCGTGCCCTGGTCGAGCGGACCACGGACCGTGCCGCCCACCCGCTCGCGGCCGCCGTGGAACGGAACGTGCTGCTCTACGACGCCGACCGGCTCGCCCTCGCGGACCGCCGCGAGGCTCAGGCCGAGCTGGTGCGCGCCCTCACCGACGGCCCCGGCATCGTGGTCGTCCGGGGCGCCTTCCCCGACCCGGCGGTCGTGGACCGGGCCACCGCCGTGTTCGACGCCCTGATCGCCCAGCAGCGTGCCACGGGTGCCACCGCCGGCGACCACTTCGCCAAGCCCGGCGCCAACGACCGGGTGTGGAACGCCCTGGAGAAGGCCGCCCTCCACGACCCGCAGGCCTTCGCCGACTACTACGCCAACGACGTGATCGCCCTGGTGTCCGCGGCCTGGCTCGGCCCCGGCTACCAGGTCACCTCCCAGGTGAACGTGGTCAACCCGGGCGGCGCCGCCCAGACCGTGCACCGCGACTACCACCTCGGCTTCCTCTCCAACGAGGTCGCCGCCGCCTACCCGGCGCACGTGCACCGCCTCTCCCCCGTGCTCACCCTGCAGGGCGCGGTCGCGCACTGCGACATGCCCGTCGAGTCCGGTCCCACGCTGTACCTGCCGCACTCGCAGAAGTACGGGCCCGGCTACCTCGCCTGGCGGCTCCCCGAATTCCAGGAGTACTTCGAGGAACACCACGTGCAACTGCCGCTCACCAAGGGCGACGCGGTCTTCTTCAATCCGGCCCTGTTCCATGCCGCCGGCGCCAACCACTCGGCGGGCATCCGGCGCATGGCCAACCTGCTCCAGGTGTCCTCCGCGTTCGGGCGTGCCATGGAGACGGTGGACCGCGAGACCGTGACGGCGGCCGTCTACCCGGTACTGCTCAAGGCGCGGGCCGAGGGCGCCGGCGAGCAGTGGCAGGAGAACGTGATCGCGGCGAGCGCCGAGGGCTATCCCTTCCCCACCAACCTCGACGACGACCCGCCGGTCGACGGCATGGCCCCGCCCTCGCAGGCGGACCTCGTCCGGCGGGCGCTGCGCGAGGGCTGGACCGTGCGGACCCTGCGGGAGGCACTGCGGGCCGGCACCAGGCGGCGCGAGAGCTGACCCCACGCCGCCACCCACCCCCTCATCCACCCCACCACCCCGCGCGACCGGCTCAGGAAGAAAGGACCCCGAACGGCATGGGACTTCTCGACGACAGGATCGTCCTCGTCAACGGCGGCAGCCAGGGCGTCGGCGCCGCCGTCGCGCGGGCCGCGGTCCGCGAAGGAGCGGTGGTGGCCGTCACCGGACGCCGCCCCGCGCCCGGTGAGGCCCTGGTGGCGGAGCTGACTGCCGCGGGCGGCAAGGCGATGTTCGTCCGCGCCGACCTGGCCGACGCCGAACAGGCCAAGGACTCCGTCGCCGAGGTGGTACGGGCGTACGGCCGGGTCGACTGCCTGGTCAACTCGGCGGGGCTGACCTCGCGCGGAACGCTGCTGGACACCACCCCGGAGCTGTTCGACCAGCACATCGCGATCAACCTCAAGGCCCCGTTCTTCGCCATGCAGGCCGCCGTGGCGGACATGGTGCGGCGTGAGGAGCCCGGCACGATCGTCAACATCATCACCTCGTCGGCGCACGGCGGGCAGCCCTTCCTGGCCCCCTACGTCGCCGCGAAGGCCGGGCTCGTCGGCCTCACCCGCAACGCCGCACACGCCCACCGATGGGACCGGATCCGGATCAACGGGCTGAACATCGGCTGGACCGCCACCGAGGGCGAGGACGCCACCCAGCGCACCTTCCACGGCGCCGGCGACGACTGGCGAGAGCTTGCCGCCGCACGGCTGCCGATGGGCAGGCTCGGCCGGCCGGACGAGATCGCCGACTTCGTGGTCCTGCTGCTGTCCGACCGGTCCGGCGTGGTCACCGGGTCCGTGATCGACTGGGACCAGAACGTCCTCGGCGGCCTCGACTGACCGCCTTCCCCCGCTCGTACGACCCCCCGCACTCCCCGGCCACCCCGCTCACCCCGTTCACCCCCGACCCAAGGAGCACCACCCCCATGCGCATCGGAATCCTCGGTCTCGGCCGCATCGGCGCCTTCCACGCCGAGACCCTCTCCGGACTCGACGCCGTCGAGTCGCTCGTCGTCTCCGACCCGTTCGCGGACGCCGCGAAGGCCGCCGCCGAGCGGTTCGACGCCGAGGTCGCGGACTCTCCCGAGGCCGTGCTCGCGGCCGGCGTGGACGGCGTGGTGATCGCCGCGGCGACCGATGCCCACCCGGGGCTGATCCTCGCCTGTGTCGAGGCGGGCGTCCCCGTGTTCTGCGAGAAGCCGGTGGCCCGCACGATGGCCGAGGGCGTACAGGTGCTGAAGGCGGTCGAGGGCCGGGACGTGCCGATCCAGATCGGCTACAACCGTCGCTTCGACGCCGGCTTCGTCGCCGCGCGGGAGGCCGTGCGGGGCGGGGAGCTGGGCAAGCTCCACACCGTGCGCTCGACCACGCTGGACCCCGCGCCGCCGCCGGCCGCGTACATCGCCGCGTCCGGTGGCATCTTCCGTGACTGCTCCGTGCACGACTTCGACATCATCCGCTGGGTCACCGGCCGCGAGGTGACCGAGGTGTACGCGGTCGGCGGCAACCGGGGCGCCGACTACATCAAGGAGGCGGGCGACGCCGACACCACCGGCGCGATCCTCACCCTGGACGACGGCACCATCGCCGTCGTCTCCAACAGCCGCCACAACGCCCGTGGTTACGACGTCCGCATGGAGATCCACGGCTTCACCGACTCCATCGCGGTCGGTCTGGAGGACAAGCTTCCGCTGCGGTCGGTGGAGCCCGGGGTGACCTTCCCGGCGGGCACTCCCCACGACTTCTTCATGGACCGCTTCACCGCCGCCTACCGCGCCGAACTCACCGCGTTCACCGAGGTCGTGGCCGGCTCCCGGCCGTCCCCGTGCACGGTGGCGGACGCCCTGGAGGCGGGCTGGATCGCCGACGCGTGCACCCTGTCCCTGCACGAGCACCGCCCCGTCACCATCGAGGAGGTACGGCAGGCGTGAGCGGTGGTACGCGCTCCTCGACTCGAGTGACGTGAACAACGCGTGTGGGGCCGCCCTTCCGGAGGGCGGCCCCACACGCATCACGTCGCCTCACCCGTACAGCGCGGGTTTCTCCGCCAGTTCGACCGCCACCCGGCCGCCCTCCTCCAGGGCCCGGACTCCGGCCTCGCAGACGGCGGCCGCCGCGTAACCGTCCCAGGTGCTGGGGCCGCCGACCTCGCCCCGGCAGGTGGTGTCGACCCAGGCCCGGAGCTCGTCGTCGTAGGCCTGGTCGAAGCGTTCGGTCCAGTCCTGGGTGATGGTGCCGCCCCAACGGCCGGCCACGTTGGCGACCAGGTGGTGGTCGTCGCCGACGCGGGCGGTGCCGCGTTCGCAGACGATCTCGGCCTGGACCTGATAGCCGAAGCCGCAGTTGACGAAGATCTCGACATCGCTGAGCGCGCCGCCGTCGGTCTCCAGGACGACGAACTGCGGGTCGCGCAGCCCGTCGGGCGCCCCGGGGGAGGATCCGGGGGCGTGCACCGTGACCGCCGTGATCTCCTGGCCCAACAGCCAGCGGGTGACGTCCACTTCGTGGGAGACGGAGTCGGTGATCAGCATGGAACTCGTGAAGAAGGGTGAACTGGCCACATTCCGGTGCCTGTTGTGCAGCATCAGGGGCCGGCCCAGCTGTCCCGTCTCCAGCAGCTTCTTGAGGCGGACGTACTCGGCGTCGTAGCGGCGCATGAAGCCGACCTGGACGCGGCGGTGGCCGAGTTCCTGTTCGGCTTCGACGACGCGCAGCGCGGAAGCGGCGTCGGGGGTGAGCGGTTTCTCGCACAGGACGGGCAGGTCCCGCTCGAACGCGGCGAGCAGGGCGGCCTCGTGGGCCGGTCCCGGGGAGGCGATGAGTACGGCGTCGACGCCGGGCGGCGCCATCGCGGCGGCCGGGTCGGTGTGTACGGTGCAGCCGTCGATGCCGGCGGCCACCGCCTTGGCCCGTTCCGCGTCGGTGTCGGCGACGGCGGCGACCCGCGCGCCGCTGATGACCCGGTCGATCCGGCGCACGTGGTCCGCGCCCATGCGACCCGTGCCGATGACGGCGATTCCCAGGGGGTCGTTCCCGTGCACGGTTCTCGCCTCCCTTTCCAGGGGGGTCGGGCGCCGGGGTCAGGCGCCGCAGGAGCGGAGGAACTTGCGGGTGCGCACCGCGATCGGCAGCGGCTTGTCCGGCTCGCAGGGGTACATGTCCTGCTCGACGATCGCGAACAGGTCCACGTCCAGCTTCTGGGCTGCGGTCAGGACCGCGCCCAGCTCCGGTACTCCGGCGGGCGGTTCGCACATCACGCCGCGCTGGACGGCGGGGCCGAACGGGATTCCGCCCGCGACCACGTCGGCGAGGATGTCCGGGTCGACCTGCTTGAGGTGCAGGTAGCCGATGCGTTCGCCGTAGGTCTCGATCAGCTTGACGCTGTCGCCGCCGCAGTAGGCGTAGTGCCCGGTGTCGAGGCAGAGGTTGACCAGGGAGGAGTCGGTGGAGTCGAGGAAGCGCTCGACGTGCTCCTCGGTGTCGATGTGGGTGTCGGCGTGCGGGTGGACGACGATGTCGAGACCGTAGGTGTCCCGCACCTGACGGCCGAGGCGTTCCATGCCCTTGGCGAGGTGGCCCCACTGCTCGGTGGTGAGCTCCGGGGGCTCCAGGATCTCGGCGGTCTTGTCGTCGCGCCAGAAGGACGGGATGACGACGAGGTGCTTGGCGTCCATGGCCCGGGTGAGCGAGGCGACCCGGCCGACCTGCTCCCAGGTGGACTCCCACTCGGAGGGGCCGCGGTGCAGTCCGCAGAAGATGGTGCCGGCGGAGACCTTGAGGTCCCGCTTCTTCACCTCGTCGGCCAGGCGGGCCGGGTCGGTCGGGAGGTAGCCGTAGGGGCCGAGTTCGATCCAGGAGTAGCCGGCTTCGGCGACCTCGTCGAGGAAGCGCTGCCAGGGCACCTGCTGGGGGTCGTCGGGGAACCAGACGCCCCAGGAGTCGGGGGCGGAGCCCACCCTGATGCGGTCGAGCGCGACTGCCATGTCAGGACTTTCCTTCCGGGGATGCCACTACGGGGGCCTGGAGGTCTCCCTCCTCGGGGAGCTCCTCGACGTCGACGCCGCGTACCTGTGCCAGCTCGTGCTTGAGGGCCGCGAGTTCGGTGCCGCCGGCCATGTGGTTGGTGAGTTCCTCCAGGGAGACCTCGCTGCGGGCGGCGGAGAGCTCCATGGTGCCCAGGCGCAGGACGCTGAAGTGGTCGCCCACCATGTAGGCGTGGTGCGGGTTGTGGGTGATGAAGATGACGCCGAGGCCGCGGTCGCGGGCGGCGGCGATGTACTTCAGGACCACGCCGGACTGCTTGACGCCGAGCGCGGCGGTGGGCTCGTCCAGGATGAGGACGCGGGCGCCGAAGTAGACGGCGCGGGCGATGGCCACACACTGGCGCTGGCCGCCGGAGAGGGTGCCGATGGGCTGATCGAGATCGTCGAGGACGATGCCCATGTTGCGCAGTTCCTCGTCCGCGGTCCTCTTCATCCGCTCGATGTCGAGACGGCGGACCGGCCAGGTGCCCTTGGTCATCTCGGAGCCGAGGAAGAAGTTGCGCCACACCGGCATCAGGGGGACGACGGCGAGGTCCTGGTAGACGGTGGCGATGCCCTTGGCGAGGGCATCGCGCGGGGTGGAGAACCGTACCGGGGTGCCGTCGACGAGGAATTCGCCCTCGGTGTGCTGGTGCAGCCCAGAGATGATCTTGATGAGGGTGGACTTGCCGGCGCCGTTGTCGCCGAGCACGCAGGTCACGCGGCCGGGGTGGACGCTCAGGTCGACCCCGTGCAGGGCGCGGACGTTGCCGTAGGACTTGCCTGCCCCGCGGAGTTCGACCAGGGGGTGCTCCCCGTCGGGGGCGGTGTCCTTGAGGACGGCACCGTGGGTGCCGGTCGTGTCGTCGGTCATTGCGGTCACCTCCGGGTCGCCGTGCGCTGGACCCACAGATTGATGAGGACGGCGCCGAGGAGCATCACGCCGAGGAAGGCCTTGAACCAGTCCGGGTTCCAGCCGGCGTAGACGATGCCCTGCTGCACCATGCCGAACATGAAGGCGCCGAAGACCGGGCCGATCGCGGAGCCGTAGCCGCCGGTCATCAGGCAGCCGCCGATCACCGCGGCGGCGATGTAGATGAGTTCCTGGCCCACGCCCTCGCCGGACTGCACGGTGTTGAAGGAGAACAGCTGGTGCATGCCGACGAACCAGGCGCCGAAGCCGACCAGCATGTACAGGGAGATCTTGGTGAACGTCACCGGCACGCCGACGGCACGGGCGCTCTCCTTGTTGCCGCCCACCGCGAAGATCCAGTTGCCGTACTTGGTGCGGAGCAGCACCCAGGAGGCGAGGACCGCGAAGACGAGCCACCACACGATGGTGATCTTCACCTGGACGCCGCCCACCTCGAAGCTGGACGCGAAGAGGGCCTTGGCCTGGGCGAAGCCGTCCATGTCGCTGATGTCGTCGGTCGCGACGTTCCCGGTGACCGTCTTGGTCACGGCCAGGTTGATGCCCTGGAGGATCAGGAAGGTGCCGAGGGTGACGAGGAAGCTGGGCAGGCCCGTCTTCATCAGGAACCAGCCGTTGAACATGCCGATGGCGAGGGACACCGCGAGGGCGGCGATGACGCCCACCCAGATGTTCATGGACAGCTGGTAGGCGAGCATGCTCGCGGTGAGGGCCGAGGTGACCACGGCGACGCCGGCCGAGAGGTCGACCTCGCCGCCGATCATCAGCAGTGCCACCGGCAGTGCCATGATGCCGATGGTCGAGGACTGGTACAGGATGTTCGCCATCGAGCCGCTGTCCCGCATCGGCGGGGCGGCGATCAGGAAGAACACCAGAACGACCACGACGCCGAGGAAGACTCCGACCTCGGGACGGGCCAGCAGCCGACGGGCCGGCGTGCGCCGCGTGGTGCGGCCGTCGTTCGCCTTCGGGCCGGGGGCCGGCGGTGGGGTCACCGCCGGCTCAGCCTGTCGGGTCATGCTCATCACCGAGTGCCCTTCGCGGCGTACTCGGAGACCGCGTCGACGTTGGACTTGTCGACGAACGCGGGGCCGGTCAGCACCGGCTGCTCACCTCCGCCGCTGTAGTTGCCGTTGTTCTTGTAGAGCCACAGGCCGTCGATGGCCAGGTAGCCCTGGAGGTAGGGCTGCTGGTCCACGGCGAACTCGATGTCGCCGGCCTTGATCGCCTTGGTCAGGTCCTTGTTGAGGTCGAAGGTGGCGACCTTCGCCTTGCTGCCGGCGTCGCCCACCGACTGCACCGCGGTCGGCGCGAAGGGTGCGCCGAGGGTGGCGACGTAGTCGACGGAGGAGTCCTGCTTGAGCTTGGCGGTGATCGTCGACTTCACCGACGGCATGTCGATGCCGTTGACGTTGAGGATCTGGGTCTCGCCCTCGAAGGTCTTCTTCAGGCCGTCGCAGCGCTGGGTCAGGCCGACGTTGCCCTGCTCGTGGATGACACAGACGGTGTTCTTGGCGCCGACCTCGTTGAGCTTCTTGCCGAAGGCCTCGCCGGCCACGGACTCGTCCTGGCCGAAGAACTCCAGCAGGCCGAGGTCCTTCCAGTCGCTCAGTCCGGAGTTGAGGCCGACGACGGGTATGCCCGCCTTCTCCGCCTTGCCGAGGACGCTCTTGAGCGCGTCCGGCTTGGCGAGGGTGACGGCGATGCCGTCGACCTTCTGGTCGATCGCGTTCTGCACCAGGTTGGCCTGGTTGCCCGCGTTCGGGTCGGCGGAGTAGATGAGCTTGACGTTGTCCTTGGCCGCGGCGGCCTCGGCGCCCTTGCGGACGATGTCCCAGAACGTGTCGCCGGGCGCCTGGTGGGTCACGAGGGCGACCGTCATCTGCGGCGTGCTCGCCTTGCCGGCCGACGCGCCGTCGCCGCCTTCCTCGGCCTTCTTGCCCCCGGAACCACTGGAGCATCCGGCGAGTGTCAGTGCGGCCGCCGCGGCCACCGCCACGAAGGGCGCGATTCTACGGGGGCGGTTGCGAGAAGAGCGGTCCATCTTTGCCTGCACCTCACTGTGCTACGCGGAAAAAGGGGCGGGGTCCGAGAATCCTCCCCGGAGCCTCGGACGTCCGGGTCTGCGTCGTCGTGCGAAACGCCTGTCGTGTTGGGACGGGATCAAATCCCCTGGCGTGCACTCTGTCAATACTTTGTTAAGACATCAGTTCACCAGCTAGTCCGAATGTAAGTACAAACTCTTGACATCGCCGCCCTCCGAGACCTACACCTGAGAGGCGGCAGGTCCCTGGATTCCACGTCCCCACCGTGGCAGGGCGCCCCGGGACCCGCATCCCCAGCAGTTCGAGGAGCTTCGCTCGATGACCGACTCAGACGCACCACAGTATTTCGACCTGATCACCATGGGACGCATCGGGGTCGACCTTTACCCACTGGAGACCGGCGTTCCGCTCGCAAAGGTCGAAACATTCGGAAAATTCCTCGGTGGTTCGGCCGCGAACGTCGCGGTCGCCGCCGCCCGGCTCGGCCGCTCCACGGCCGTGATCACCCGGACGGGAGACGATCCCTTCGGCACCTATCTGCACGAGGCGCTGAAGGGCTTCGGCGTCGACGACCGGTGGGTCACCCCGGTCGCCGCGTATCCGACGCCGGTGACCTTTTGCGAGATCTTCCCGCCGGACGACTTCCCGCTGTACTTCTACCGCCGGCCCAAGGCCCCCGACCTGGAGATCCACACCACCGAGCTGGATCTCGCCGCCGTACGCGGGGCCGGGATCTTCTGGATCACCGGCACCGGTCTGAGCGAGGAGCCGAGCCGCTCGGCGACGCTCGACGCGCTTCGGGCACGTGCCAAGGCGGGCACCACCGTGTTCGACCTGGACTGGCGCCCGATGTTCTGGCGTGATCCCGACGAGGCCCGCCCCTACTACCGCCAGGCCCTGCGGCACGCCACGGTCGCGGTCGGCAACCTGGACGAGTGCGAGGTCGCCACCGGAGTGCGCGAGCCCGAGGCGTGCGCCGAGGCACTGCTGGCGGCCGGCGTGGAACTCGCCGTCGTCAAGCAGGGCCCCCGGGGCGTGCTCGCCGTGCACCGCGACGGCACCCGCGCCGAGGTGCCGCCGGTCCCGGTCGACGTGGTCAACGGCCTCGGTGCGGGCGACGCCTTCGGCGGGTCGCTCTGCCACGGTCTGCTCTCGGGCTGGGACCTGGAGCGAACCATGCGCCACGCCAACGCCGCCGGCGCTCTCGTCGCCTCGCGCCTGGCCTGTTCGTCCGCCATGCCCACCGGGGCCGAAGTGGCGGACCTCCTCGCTCAGACCGTGCCGCCGGGCGGCGCGAGCCTGCCGAGCCAGTCCTGAACGGAGTCAATTCCTTGAATTTCAGCATCTGTGACCTCACCACGGTCCGGGCCCGGAATCCGCAGGCCATCGCCGAGGCGGCGGCCCGCCGGGCCCGCCGTCCGCTGATCGGCGACAGCGGACGGCTGATGATCGTGGCCGCCGACCACCCCGCGCGGGGTGCGCTCGGCATCGGCGACCGGCGCCTGGCCATGGCCGACCGTGCCGATCTGCTGGAACGGCTGTGCGTCGCACTGTCCCGGCCCGGCGTCGACGGGGTGCTGGCCACCGCCGACATCCTCGAGGACCTGCTGCTGCTCGGCGCGCTCGAGAACAAGGTCGTCATGGGGTCGATGAACCGCGGCGGTCTGGCCGGCTCGGCCTTCGAGATGGACGACCGCTTCACCGGCCACCGCCCCGAGGACATCGAGCGGTTCGGCTTCGACGCGGGCAAGCTGCTGGTCCGCATCGACTACGACGACCCGGGCTCCCTGAGCACCCTGGAGTCCACCGCCCGCGCCGTCGACGCCATGGCCGAACGCCGGCTCCCGGTGTTCGTGGAGCCGTTCATCTCGCGCCGGGTCGACGGCAGGGTCCGCAACGATCTGTCCGCCGAGGCCGTCACCCGCTCCATCGCCATAGCCTCCGGCCTCGGCGGCACCTCCGCCTACACCTGGCTGAAACTCCCCGTCACCGAGAACGCCGACGACATGGCGGAGGTCCTGCGCGGCTCCACGCTGCCCGTCGTCCTGCTCGGCGGGGAGGTCGGCGACCAGGAGGCGGCGTACGAGCGGTGGGGCAAGGCGCTGAAGCTGCCCTCCGTGCAGGGCATGGTCGTCGGCCGCTCACTGCTCTACCCGGCCGGGGGCAGTGTGGAGGAAGCGGTGGACACGGCCGTGAGCCTGCTGTGAGCCTGTTGCGACCGGAAAGGGTGCCATGACCCATCACCTTCCCGCGGACCGTGCTCCGGCCGGCCCGTACCTCGTCGACGTGACCCCCCGGTCGGCCGGCTGGGATCATTCCAGCCTGCGCGTGCTGGAACTGCCGCCGGGCGGCTCGCACACCTTCGACACCGGCGACAGCGAGTGGATCGTCCTGCCGCTCAGCGGCGGCTGCACGGTCGCCTCCGCCGACGAATTCGGCCACGACACGTTCGACCTCGCCGGCCGCACGAGCGTGTTCGACGGCGTCAGCGACTTCGCCTACGTGCCGCGCGACGCCCGCGCGACCGTCACGTCGGCGGGCGGCGGACGGTTCGCGCTCACCGGCGCCCGCTGCGCCCGGCGGCTTCCCGCCCGCTACGGACCGGCGTCCGACGTCCCCGTGGAACTGCGCGGCACCGGCAACTGCTCCCGCCAGGTCAACAACTTCGGGGCGGCCGGGGTGTTTGAGTGCGACAAGTTGATCGCGGTCGAGGTGATCACCCCGGGCGGCAACTGGTCGTCGTTCCCGCCGCACAAGCACGACGAGCACCGGCCGGGCGAGGAGTCCGTGCTGGAGGAGATCTACTACTTCGAGTTCGCGGACCACGACGGCATCCCCGGCCTCGGCTACCAGCGGGTCTCCCCGTCCGGTCCGGGCCGGGACACGGACGTGCTCGCCGAGGTGCGCGACGGCGACGTCGTGCTCATCCCGGACGGCTGGCACGGGCCGTCCATGGCCGTGCCCGGCCACCACATGTACTACCTCAACGTCATGGCGGGTCCCGAGGACGAACGCGCCTGGCTGATCTGCGACCATCCCGAGCACGCCTGGATCCGCTCCACCTGGCCCGACCAGCCCCTCGACCCCCGCCTGCCCCTCTACACCGCCCCCGAGAGGTCCGTATGAGCGCCCCCACCCGCCGACTGACGACCGCCCAGGCACTCGTGCGGTTCCTGGCCGCCCAGTACACCGAGCGGGACGGCGTACGGCACCGGCTGATCGCGGGCACGTGGGGCATTTTCGGCCACGGCAACGTGGCGGGCGTCGGGCAGGCGCTCGTCGAGTACGCCGATGTCATGCCGTACCACCAGGGCCGCAACGAGCAGTCCATGGTGCACGCGGCCGTCGCCCACGCCCGTCAGCTCAACCGGCTGTCGGCGCAGGCCGTGACGACGTCGATCGGCCCCGGCGCGACCAACCTGGTCACCGGCGCCGCGCTCGCCACCGTCAACCGGCTGCCGGTACTGCTGCTCCCCGGCGACTACTTCGCCTCGCACGCGGCGGACCCGCTGCTCCAGCAGCTGGAACATCCGGTCGAGGCGGACGTGTCCGTCAACGACACGCTGCGTCCCGTCTCCCGCTACTTCGACCGGATCAACCGTCCCGAGGCGCTGATCGCGTCCGCGCTGAACGCGATGCGGGTGCTCGCCGACCCGGCCGAGACCGGCGCCGTCACCCTCGCCCTGCCGCAGGACGTGCAGGCCGAGGCCTACGACTGGCCGGAGGAGTTCTTCGCCGACCGCGTCTGGCGGGTACGGCGTCCGGCACCGGACCCGGTCGAGCTGGAGGCGGCGGTCCGGGCCGTACGGGCCGCCCGGCGTCCGCTGATCGTCGCGGGCGGCGGGGTCCACCACAGCGAGGCCGAGGGGGCGCTCCGGGCCCTCGTGGACGCCACCGGCATCCCGGTCGCCTCCACCCAGGCCGGCAAGGGCTCCCTGCGCCACGACCACCCGGCCGACCTGGGCGGCATCGGCCACACCGGCACGGCGGTGAGCGACGAACTGGCCCGCACCGCCGACCTGGTGATCGGCGTCGGTACCCGGTACACCGATTTCACCACCGCCTCCGGCACCCTCTTCGCCGACCCGGACGTGCGCTTCCTCAACCTCAACATCACCGGCTTCGACGCCCACAAGCTGGGAGCGCGCACCCTGGTGTGCGACGCGCGGAGCGGTCTGGAGGCGCTGGCCGGGGCGCTGGCCGGGCACCGCGTGGACGCGGCGTACGAGGACGGGTACCGCGCCGGCAAGGAGCACTGGGAGCGGGTCGTCGAGGCCGCCTACCGCGCGGACGACGAGAGCGCCGTACCCACCCAGACCCAGGTGCTCGGCGCGCTCGACGCGGTCGTGGGCGACGCCGACGTGGTGATCAACGCGGCCGGTTCGCTCCCGGGCGACCTGCACAAGCTGTGGCGCGCGCGCAGCCCGCGCCAGTACCACCTGGAGTACGGCTACTCCTGCATGGGCTACGAGATCCCGGCCGCGATCGGCGTCCAGCAGGCCGCGCCCGGCACGCCCGTCTGGGCGCTGGTCGGCGACGGCACGTATCTGATGATGCCGACCGAGATCGTCACGGCCGTCCAGGAGCGGCTGCCCGTGAAGATGGTGCTGATCCAGAACCACGGGTACGCCTCCATCGGCGGCCTGTCCGAGGAGACCGGCGGCGAGCGCTTCGGCACCGCCTACCGGTACCGGGCCGAGGACGGCACCTTCACCGGTGCCCCGCTGCCCGTGGACCTCGCGGCGAACGCGGCCAGCCTGGGCATGGACGTGCTGCGCGCCAAGACCGTGCGGGAGCTGCGCCATGCCCTGGCCGAGGCCCGTGCCGCCGAGCGTCCGACGTGCGTGTACGTCGAGACGGATCCGGCACCCACCGCTCCCCCGGCCGAGGCATGGTGGGACGTGCCGGTGGCCGAGGTCGCCTCCCGCGAGGCCGCGGTGCGGGCGCGTGAACGGTACGACGCCCAGGTCGCCGGCCGCCGCCGGCACCTCTGAACCGCTCCGCCCGCACCCCGGGCTCGACACTCGAGTCCCCCGCTCCCGTTTCAACTCACCGCACGTGAAAGGTCGTCCGCTCTCATGAAGACCATCAGCCACTGGATCGGCGGCAAGCCCGTCGAAGGCACCTCCGGCCGTTTCGGCCCCGTCTGGAACCCGGCCACCGGCGCCCAGGAGAAGCAGGTCGCGTTCGCGGACACCAACGAGGTGGACGCCGCCGTCGCCGCCGCGAAGGACGCCTTCGAGAGCTGGGGCACCTCGTCGCTGGCCAAGCGCACGGCGATCCTGTTCAAGTACCGCGAACTGCTGGACGCCCACCGCGACGAGATCGCGGAGCTGATCACCGCCGAGCACGGCAAGGTGCACTCCGACGCCCTCGGCGAGATCGCGCGGGGCATGGAGATCGTGGAACTGGCCTGCGGGATCAGCGTGCAGTTGAAGGGCGAGCTGTCCACGCAGGTCTCCCACCGCGTCGACGTCGCCTCGATCCGCCAGCCGCTGGGCGTGGTCGCCGGCATCACGCCGTTCAACTTCCCGGCCATGGTGCCGATGTGGATGTTCCCGCTGGCCATCGCGTGCGGCAACACGTTCGTGCTGAAGCCGTCCGAGAAGGACCCCTCAGCCTCCGTCCGCCTCGCGGAACTGGCCACCGAGGCGGGCCTGCCGGACGGTGTGCTGAACGTCGTGCAGGGCGACCGGGAGGCCGTGGACCGCATCCTGGAGCACCCCGACATCGAGGCCGTCTCCTTCGTCGGCTCCACCCCGATCGCCCGCCACATCCAGCTGAAGGCGACCGAGCACGGCAAGCGGGTCCAGGCCCTGGGCGGCGCCAAGAACCACATGCTGGTCCTGCCCGACGCCGACCTGGACCTGGCCGCCGACCAGGCGATCAACGCGGCGTACGGTTCGGCCGGCGAGCGCTGCATGGCCGTGTCGGTCGTGGTCGCGGTCGGTGACATCGGCGACGACCTGGTCGGCCGGATCACCGAGCGGGCCAAGAAGCTCCGCATCGGTCCGGGCAACGACCCCGCCTCGGAGATGGGCCCGCTGATCACCCGCGAGCACCGCGACAAGGTGGCCTCGTACGTGGCGGGCGCGGCGGCGCAGGGCGCCGAGGTCGTGCTCGACGGCACGGGCCTGACGGTCGACGGGCACGAGGACGGCTTCTTCGTCGGTGTCTCGCTGCTCGACCGGGTGCCGGTGACCGCGGACGCCTACCAGGACGAGATCTTCGGCCCGGTGCTGTGCGTGGTCCGCGCGGAGACCTACGACGAGGCCATCGCGCTGATCAACGACTCCCGCTGGGGCAACGGCACCGCGATCTTCACCCGGGACGGCGGCGCCGCCCGCCGCTTCCAGCTCGAGGTGAAGGCGGGCATGGTCGGCGTCAACGTGCCGATCCCGGTCCCGGTGGGCTACCACTCCTTCGGCGGCTGGAAGGACTCCCTCTTCGGCGGCCACCACATCTACGGCAACGACGGCATCGCCTTCTACACCCAGGGCAAGGTCATCACCACGCGCTGGCCGGACCCGTCCGACGGGGGCATCAACCTCGGCTTCCCGAGCAACTCCTGACCCTCGGCCGCCCGAGCCAGGTTCTTTCGTTCGGATGATGCCGGATCAGGGAGCGGAGTCCGGCGCCGTGCCCCGCAAGGCGGAGGAGGAAGCCGTTGGGGTCTCCCCTTGCTCATGGGGGTCCCCCGCTC